>NZ_JAFLQW010000674.1 GCF_017313335.1 Phormidium pseudopriestleyi FRX01
GAAAATTTAGAGCGATCGGGCGTCACAGGAGACATTTACCTCACCGGAAATACCGTCATTGATGCCTTAGTTTCGGTCGCCTCGCGCCATCCCGACTGTCCCATCCCCGGATTAGATTGGCAACAGTATCGTGTCTTACTCGCCACAGTTCACCGCCGCGAAAATTGGGGCGAACCCCTAACCGGAATTGCCCAAGGATTTCTCAAAACTTTGGATGAATTTCCCGATACTGCCTTACTGTTACCCTTGCATAAAAATCCCACGGTCCGGGAACCGTTACAAGCCATGTTAGGCAATCATCCTCGGGTGTTTTTAACGGAACCGTTAGATTATGCTGAATTAGTGGGAGCTATGCAACGATGTTATTTGTTATTAACGGATTCTGGTGGATTGCAAGAGGAAGCACCGGCATTAGGGAAACCTGTTTTGGTGTTAAGAGAAACCACGGAACGACCCGAGGCGATCGCCGCCGGTACCGCCAAATTAGTCGGCACCGATTCCCTGGAGATTTTCACAGCCGCCAGTGCCTTGTTAAAGGACAAGGATTCCTATCAAAAAATGGCAACCGCAGTCAATCCCTTTGGCGACGGCCATGCGTCAGAAAAAATAGTAGAAATTGTACGGAAGTATTTGGACTAGGCGCACCCATTTTATCCAATTTATCTGGGAATTTATTGAGAGATGTTGTAAACAAATTAGGGTATGTGAGTTAAGCTCTGGAGGTTCAAAATGCGGAAACAGCAAGTTGTTTACACTTCACCGTTGGATGCACTGATTGCCGTGACAAAGCGTCTGAGCTTGTATGAAAATCAGTACAGTATGGACACAAAGGAGTTTTTTAATCGCTACTCAAAGGGACAATTTTCCGATGAGGAACATTGGGTGGAGTGGGCCAATGATTATCGTCATTTTTTAGGCTTGCGGTTGGAGTTAGAGACGCGATTACAAGATGTTGCATGAAGTTTTAGCAAACTATCTAAATCGGGTTGAGCAGGCTTTCAAGAAATCACTTGACCAAAATTCGGGCCTACAAAGTCATGCATTCAGACATCAATAGGCTGCTTATTAAAGATCCACGTTAGTACACTTCATCGTGAGTTCCAATATCAATGAGTAATATTTCCTCTTCTCCCGTTGATTCATTGCAAATAAAATTAAACACAATTCGACAATCGTATTCGATGCTACAAGACCATGCGCCTGCAAGTTCTCCCTTTAATTTATGCGTTCGCAATAGGGGATTAAACGGTTCAGACTCTAGCAGCTTTAATCGTTCCTCAATCCTCGGTTTAAGTTGAGGATTTTTCTTGATTAGGCTTCTCATACTCCGGGTAAAGCTAGAGGCGAAAACTAGATTCATGACTCTTCCAACTCTGCCATGAATTCGTCAACGGTTAGCCGTCGCGCTTTGCCCGATTTGTATTCCTCTGTTGCTTCCACAATATTCGCCGCAATTTCCTCTCTACGTTTCTGAGTCAGACGCTTTTTCAACAGGTCAATTAACATTTCTTGGTCTGAGGCGGATAAAGTTTCTACCACATCCAAAACTTCATCAAAACCCAATTGTTTTCCCAAGGGTTTGTTCATCGGAATGGCTCCTGAATCAACGATTGGTCATTGTATTTTTTTAGGCTGATACCTATGTTAAATCATTTTCATCTATCTGTGTAGTTAAAGGGTGTAAATTACGAAGGTTGTGGAGTAGTTGGCTGTTGGCAGGATGAAGTGGGGAGGCGATCGCAACTCAATGATTCAGCATGGGGTCCAGGTATTCTCTAAAAGGCATGAAGTTTTTTCCCTAGAATGCGATCGCGCAGTTCCTCTGGCTTCAGGGATATCCATTTATTTCGGTATAACCCGAAAAAGGGATATATTTACATTTTAGCCAGAGATGATTTAGAAGTGATTGTTACGTCGAGTGGAGAATGGAGGTTTATTGATGAATCCGAAATTTGAACTGATGTCCCGAGAGCAATTAAAAGCCTATTTATTGTCCAATCGAGACGATTTAGAAGCATTAGAGGCTTTAGTGAATCGTCGGAGTCCTGATGCGGAGGCAACCTGGTATCCTGCACCTTTAACTGAAGAAACTATCCGAATTTCTGAAGAGGCAATTCAGCGGCGGATTGAAGCGGACGATCGCCCTTCTAAAAATTTTCAGAGTTAGTCTTTCTTGATGTAGGATATTAATATTATTTCGGACCCTACCGATGCCAGTGATGTTGACTTGGACCCTAAAGGGTCTGGCTCCATGAACGTAGAGGTGCCGATCACTGTTTTGCAGGGGCGATCGTCTTTATATGGCGACCCTAAATGATTTAGACTCGCTATAGTTTACTTAATTTGCTGGCTCGGAAAAACTTTAATATAATTTAATAGAAGAAACACTGAGAAAAGAATGAGAACAGATACCCTATTTTACAAACTCTTTCAGACCTTCCCCCAATTACTGTTTGAAGTTATGGGTGAGACTCCCGAACAGGCAACCGCTTATCAGTTTTCTTCACGGGAAATCAAAGAACTCGCTCGCCGCTTTGACGGCCTATTTTTGCCCAAAGAAAAAGAAACCGCTCTGCTCATCTACTTTGTCGAAGTCCAGTTTCAGTTTAAGTCAGACTTTTATTGGCGGTTTTTTACCGAAATTTTCGTTTATCTGGGACAATACAAACCGAATAATGATTGGTGTGCAGTAGCGGTGTTTGCGACGCGCAGTTTGGATCCCGGATTGCCAAACCAGTATCGGGGGTTGGTGATGAGCAACCAAGTCAAGGTGGTGTACTTGGATGAATTAGAGATGCCAGCAGAACCCTCACTGGGTTTGGGAATGGTAGAATTGATTGTGGGAAGTAGAGACAAGGCGATCGCTCAAACGAACCAACTGCTACAGCAGGCAAAGCAGGAACTCGACGATGCCGCATTCCAGCTAAAAGTTATAGAATTAATAGAAACCGTCATCCTGTACAAGTTTACCGAGTTAACGCGGGAGGAGTTAGAGGCGATGTTTGGATTAGAGGATTTAAAACAGACGAGATTTTATCAACAAGCGAAAGAGGAAGGTAAGTTAGAAGGGAAGGAGGAAGGCAAGGAAGAAGGGAAACGCGAAGGCAAGTTAGAATCCGTACCGGGGTTGTTGGCGATCGGTTTAAGTGTGGAAGAAATTGCCATAGCGTTAGGTTTGGATGTGGAAATCGTTCGGCAGGTGGCACAAGGACAGTCTAATTCATAGACGGTTTCGGCTGAACGAGAGTGAAAATTGGATAAAGGCGATCGCAGTTTTGCCGGGGCGATCGCCTTTATCCAACTTTGTCCTGTGCCTTCCTTGTCAGCGATCGCTTTTGACAACCCTGGGGGATAGAATAGAGGAAAGTCACGCCAAACCGTTGGCAGCATTGGGCGATCGCAGGAAAGAGAGGGTTAAACCTACAGCGATCGCGATCGGTAGTTCGGGTTCCCAAACCCGAGTAAAATATCACCCAAACTTTCAGGGGGAGAACCATGAAAATTAGTTACAATCCCGAAACCGATGTGTTGAATATCTATTTTCAAGAAAGTCCGGTAGAAAAAAGAGAGCGCGAAAAACCCGACCGGATTCTTGATTATGACAAAAACGGAAATTTAGTCAGACTAGAAATCCTGAATGCTTCCCAGGGAGTTACCAATCCTCAAAGGGTGGAATATTCTGTAATTTTACCCAATCCCGTTACCGAAGAAGCGAAACTCCTATCGTTAAGCGATCGATGTGCTTTTATGCAATTGCCTTTAGAGGAACGTCGCCGCATTTTGGCAGCACAAACTGAGGTAATGGTCGAGCATTACGAACAAGATACAGAATAGCGCAAATTTCAAGGGAGTGACATCATTGACTGCTAATTGTCCGATTCCTAAAACCGTCTGAGTTATAATTACAATTACCCCCAATTTATGAGAAAGTATTATGACAGAAACCGTAACCCAAACCGATTTACCACCATTTTTCCCAGACCACACCCAATTACCCGAATCTGATGGTACGTTTGTCAATAATTTTCAAGCTCATTACCAAAGTTTACTGCTTACGGACTCCCTAACTTCCACCTGACAACGCCTGCATCCCGATGGATATTATTGCATCGGTCAAGATTGCGGGATTTATTGGCGCGAAACCGAACCCATGGAAAAGGGGGCAGAGGCTCCCGATTGGTTTTACGTCAGCAATGTGCCTCCAAAATTCCAGGGACAGTATCGGCGTTCTTATGTGATTTGGCGAGAACATATTGCGCCGAGAATTCTGTTAGAATTTGCTTCCGGCGATGGCAGTGAGGAACGCGACAGAACTCCCTTATATCGGAGTGACGAGGGAGAGGTGACAAAACCCGGCAAGTTTTGGGTGTACGAGCAGATTATTCGGGCCCCTTATTATGGGATTTTTTCGATCCGAGATAGCAGTTTGGAGGTGTATCATCACGTGGATGGATTCTATCAGCAGATGACTCCAAACGAGCGCGGCCATTATCCGATTCCGCTGATGGAAGTGGAGTTGGGAGTTTGGGAAGGAACCTATCAAAATCAAACACAAAAATGGTTGCGCTGGTGGGATTTGGAGGGAAATTTATTGCTTATCGGTCAAGAAGAAGCGCAACAGGAACGGCAAAAGCGGCAAGAGTTGCAGGAGAAACTGCGATCGCTCTCTCCCGAACAACTGGCGGCGTTGGGGATTGATTTGGATGCGATCGGTTAAAGTTCCCTCTATTACTCCTCTCAAGTGGCGGTTAATCTCAACCACCGCCGCTTGCTCTAGAGAACACCCTCAACTATCCTAGAGAAAACTCTTAACTTTTAAACGCCTATGGAAATTGCCAAAGTATCAGAACAAGGACAAGTCAGCATTCCTCAAGCCATGCGGAAGGCTTACGGCTGGGAAGCAGGCCAAGAATTAATACTGATAGACACGGGGGAGGGAGTTCTGATTAAGCCGAAAAAGCCTTTTTCTCGAATAACTCTAAGTGAAGTAGCCGGTTGTCTGAAATATCAAGGAACTCCCCAAGCCATCGAAGAAATGAATTCTGCCATTAGTCAAGGCATAAAGGAGCAATGTAACAGATGGATTGACCTGGAATACAATGGAGATAGACCCCAACCTGGAGGAATGCCATGCGATCGCAAAAAATCGTAATTTTAGAGGATGGTACGTTAGTGTTACCCGATGAACTTAAAGAAAGTCTGAAAAACACCCCGGAGTTATGGATAGCGTGGAATGAAGATGTCATCGTCATTAATCGTAAATCTTTAGAAAAATCCCAGGAATCTCTCTCCCAACAAGAGCGCATCGAACGTTTTTTTGCCACCGCAGATAAACTGTCTCAGTTTAACGAGTTTGCTCCCATTTCAGAAACAGAGGATTTTTAAGATTCATTGCTCGTTTCTCGGTCTAATATTTCTTCTAAGTCCCCGATGAGAGGTGACAAATAGTTTTGAATGGTATTCCACACAATATCCAGTTTTACTTTAAAATATTCATGGGCGATAACATTTCTCATATCTCCCATGAGTCGCCAAGAGACTTGTGGATATCAATTTTGAACTTCCGGGGGAATGTTGATGGCTGCTTCACCGATAATAATAAAATCGTACAGGCAAGCATTGACAATGGTATCGTTAGCTGCAAATGCTTCAAAAGTTATGTTTGTTGTGCGCCGTTGGATCCGAGCGATCGCAGCTAAAATATCCCGAATTCGCTCTAACCATTCTCTACAAGGCATGAATTTTCTCCCCCAACACGCGATCGCGCAAATATTCTTTCAGGGAGTCTGGCGTTCCCATGTCCACAGAACAGCCTAAAATATCTTCTAAGTACAGTCGCACTCGACTAAAATCAAACAGTCCAATGGGACGGTCAAATTCTACTAAAAAATCTACATCGCTATCGGCGGTTGCTTCGTCTCGCGCAACGGAACCAAATAAGGCAAGGGATTTGACTCCCATCGCTTTTAATTCTTCTTGATGTTGGGCAACGATCGCCAGGACTTCTTCTCGTTTCATGGTTCGTAATGGCAGTTGCTAAATTTTTCTCTAGTTTAGCAGTCTTGACGCGATAAAATGTCTCGAACTCGGACTATTGCCTCCTCCGGACTCTCCACAATTATCACATGATCCGGGGATAAACTGCTAAAAAACTGATGACTTTCTCGGCTATCATTTAATAAGATAACTGTTTTCTCTGCCTTCAATGCTAAAGCAATTTCTGAAGCGGTTCCGCTACCCATTCCACAGGAAATAATGACATCGCTGGTGAGGACATTAATATTATTTCGGGCGCTACCCATGCCGGTGAGGATGGCGATATCAATGGCTTCAGATATGCCGGTTTTATCTTCCCCGGGGAGAATCCCGAGGGTTAATCCATTGGCGGATTTTGCTCCTTGACTGGCGGCATCCATGACTCCGGCTTTTCTGCCTCCCGTTAACAAAATCCACCCCTGTTCAGCGATGAGTTTTCCGAGTTGATAGGCGTTATTTAGGTCGGGTTCTGTGGCATTAGAACCGGGACCCATGATGCCGATGATGGGTTTTCTCATGGGATGCAGGGTGAGGTATCTAATACCAAATCCGGTAGTTTAAAGTCAATTTCTTGCTACAGCCTGCGAGTTTCTGTATTTAGCCCGCGCAGGCCTGTGCTGAGTCCCGTCGAAGTGCGGGCTTCGTCCGTATAGCCCCACCCTTTAGGGTGCGGGTTCTCTTGCTCGCTACCCAAAACAAGAGTTTAATTCGTGCTATGAATTAAATCATCTTTTGGACTGACTAATTTGAGCAGTTTTTGTTTGATTTGGAGGTCAAAGACTTCCCATTTCATGCGGGCAAAATCTTTACTATCGTTGCTGCCGGAGAGGAATCCCATTGGAATTTCAAATCCGCCAGCTTGCGATCGCCCTCCACCAAAAAAGCGACCTTGAGCATCTTTCCCAAAGGCTTCTTTAATAAATTCATCCGGGTCTAAGGTCAATTTATTGGTTCTTAAAGAACCTGTGACTAATTCGATATCCTCGTCTTCGTCGTGAACGATGCCATAAACAACGGCGGTATGAACGTTTTCTTCAGTGACTAAAAAATCTGCGGCTTGGGGGATGGCATCGCGGTCATCGTAACGCAGGTATCCGACGCCAGCAATGGAGAAATTATTCTGAATGATTCTATTTTTCAGCGATCGCTCGATGACATCCATCACCCGTTTAGATCGAGAGGCTTGCAAGACTGAACTAATCAACTGGCTATCATAAAATCGGCTTAAATAAGCTGCTGCCATGAAATCATCTTCTCGGGCTTGGCGCAGTTGGTTCGTATCCGATCGCAACCCATGCATTAACGCCGTGGCACATTTGACATGATCGCTGACATTGATATCCAGGCGCAGCAATTCTGCCATCAAATATTGGGTAAAAATGGTAGCAGTGGCTCGAATATGAGGACGAATATCCAGAAATTCGGCGCTTAATTCATCCTGAATCGTATGATGATCAATCGCCACAATCAGGGGGATTTCAGCAGTTTTTAACAGGGAAAATAGCTGAGAAGTCGTTCCCTGATTGTCAATTAATACGCAGCCATTGTAGATAGACCAATCCTTGGATTTGGCCAGTTCTAGGGGCAAGCGCTGCACCGGCAATCCCGTTAGTTTTACCAGGGCAATATTTTCCTGGTGACTGAGTGCTCCAGCATAGACAATATCGCATTCAATATCATACTGGAGAGCAATTAATTTGTAAGCCCAGGCCGAAGACATGGCATCGGGGTCCGGGAAGTCTTGGAGAACTACCAAGTGCCGATCGCCGCTATGCTGCTGCAAAACCTGCCGCAGTGCTTCGGCTTTCGTTGCGCTTCCGGGATCTAGCCATTGCTTACTATCGCAAGAAACGATTGGTAATGCTTCGTCCCGAACGGCTATTTGCGCGAGTTCGGTGTTCGATTCCTCCACTAATTTTCCCCTTAAGTCGGTGCATCCACTGAAAACGCGATCGCAGACGAGTAACCGTTTTGAGGTTATTGCCTGCATTGATAGAATAACTCTACGATAGCGCTTCCAGTGCCGTAGGCGATCGCATAGGTCAGGAACTCTTGGCAAAACCCCCTCATAGTTGAACCAACTACAAGGGGTTTTAAGCACCAATTACATATTTTTGCCACTCTTGATGTAGCCCGCTTTTGAGATGCTTACTCACCTCAAAATAAAGGCTGCTGTAGGGTCGGCGGGGTATTCTGGTTAGGGGCATTTTACTTTCCTCCGGAGTGCGGTTTCCTTTTTTGACATTGCAGCGGACACAGGCGGATACGAGGTTTTCCCAACTGTCGGGACCCCCACGCGATCGCGGCATCACATGATCTAAGGTCAATTCATCCCCAGAATAACCACAGTATTGACAACAATGGCTGTCACGGTGTAGGATGTTTCTCCGGGTAAAAGGAATTTCATGATACGGAATGCGGACATAATGCCGAAGCCGAATCACCGTAGGCAGGGGAACATCGGAATAGATAAACTTCCCGTTGTGTTCGACCTGTTCGGCTTTCCCCTTCAGCAATAGCACGATGGCCCTCCTCCAGCTCGTAATGTTGAGCGGTTCGTAGGAGGCGTTAAGGACTAGAACCTTGCCCATTGCGTCTCTATTAAAAAGAAGATTTTACAGATGTTAGCACAGCTTGAACAGACTGTGTAAAATTCCTAGATGTTTTTTGGAAAAATCAATGGCCTTGAGAACTGGAGGCGGGGTCTGCTAATCCCGTTGAAGATGAGGCGGTTACTTTGAACTCCTCAGTGGGTTCCTCCTTCAACCCTAGGAGGAGATAGGTTTTCATCATTCCCTTGCCTTTGACGTTGATTGTGCCGCGAGACTCAAATTGGAAGCGATCGCGCAGGAGGAAATAGGTCACCTCGGAGACTTGAATTTGTCCGGGAATGCCGTGAGATTCCATACGGGAAGCCGTATTGACCGCATCCCCCCACAAATCGTAAATAAATTTTTTGATGCCAATCACCCCAGCGACGACGGGACCATTGTTGATGCCGATGCGGATGCTGAGGGGGGTTCCTGTTTCTGCGGCGAGTTGGCGCACCTCTCGCTGCATATCCAGGGCCATTTCCGCGATCGCCTTGGCACAATCCGGATGCGGTTGGGGAAGTCCTCCCACCACCATATAAGCATCGCCAATGGTCTTAATTTTTTCCACCCCATACTGTTCGGCAAGTCGGTCAAAGATGGAAAATATTTTATTGAGTAACTCCACCAATTCTACCGCTGGCACTTCGGTGGAAAGCTGAGTAAACCCCACCAAATCGGCAAACAAAACGGTAGCATTGGGAAAACTTTCAGCAATGGGATAAACCCCCTGTTTCAATTGTTGTGCGATGGTATGAGGTAAAATATTTAGGAGAAGTTTCTCCGATTGGTCTCGGGCAATTCCTACCTCGTCTACTAAATTCTCTAGTTCTTTTTTGCTCTCTTGGATTTCCTGAAAATATCGATTGATTTGGTGATTCATCCGGTTGAAATCAATCAGCACATCGCCTAATTCATCTCGACGATTCTTGGCGAGGGCCAGACAATCCAAATCTCCATTCACTTTTCCCGGTGATTCTCCTACGGCAATTAATGCCTTTCTGAGTTTTAAAATGGGAACGATTACCGCTGGTGCTAGGGCGGCTAAAGTCGCGAGGGTTACAAAGATACAAATCAGAATTACTAAGCCAAAAATCCGGATGATAAAGGCTTTAAGTTCCACTTTGATTTGAGAAGAATCAAGGCGCATGATGACCAGATAGCGATTCCCCTGGGTTTCGGTCCACATCGCCATTTCATAGCGGTTGCCATCGAGAGTGCTCAAGCGCACAGAAGGAGCATTCATGACAGTATTAAAGTTCAATTCTGTGGCTTCGCCAAACGAGCCGATCGCCTCTCCATCATGGGTATAAATGTGACCGCCAGCTACCCGAGATTTTAACATTAACTGTTGTGCGACTTCTTTAATTTTGGGAGCAGTAATCTGGGTTCCACATAACCGCAGCAAGGGTGAAATTGTGGCGACTCCAACATCTTCTAAATGTTGAATCAGTTCATTTTCACGGCGATAGGCAGAGGGGAGTAAAATCAGGGCTTCCACCACAACAATGCTAATAAATACCCATAAAGCAATGCGACGCGATAAACGAGCGTTGAGCAGATTGAACATAGAAGTGAATCCATTTAGCATCGATTTATCCATTGTGTTCAGAACAATTTAGGAGGATCCAGATAGCACCCGATATAACAGCAGCAAGCAGGCGATCGCACCCTTGAACCCAGGATAGAGTCTGGGAGTTTTGAGGACGGCAACCCCTGTGATGTTCCCATGTCCTCCAACAACTGACCCCGATGCCCAGATGCTGGTCCCAATTCCAGATATTCACCCGACTCGGAAGGTTTCCCTACAAACTTAGGGTAACAAAACCTGGCGATCGATGCGAGACTTAATTTTGCTCTATAGCAATCCTTGCAGGATTTGTAAATAAACTAGCGAGCAAGATGTGATGCCTCCGGCACGCTTATAGAACGCACTACAAGAGATTCAAGGATGGATCCCTAACACGACTGATTTAGAACTGCTATATATATCCACATATCAGGAATCTTTCTCCAGATTGGGTTTGAATAAATCCCCTTGATGGTTTACTTGTCATAGACATCTCCAGAAATTAAAGGTTGACTCAAACCTAACAAGGATTGTCGGTTAATTGTTAGAAATATTTATTACACTTCCCTTAAACCCGGTTGCTTAAAGAGGAACCAACTCGGGATTCAAGAGATTGACGCGGAGGGGAAGCTGGATGGTGAAGGTTGAACCCTTGCCGAGTTCACTATCAACCGTAATATCACCCCCCATCATTTGACAGAATTGTTTGGAGATCGCCAATCCCAACCCAGTTCCCCCATATTTGCGCGTAGTGGAAGTATCCGCTTGGGTGAACGGCTGAAAGAGCTTATCAATCTGTTCCTGAGTCATCCCAATCCCGGTATCCCTCACTTCAAAGATAATCATTTCCCCTTCTTTCTGAAAAACCCGCAGAAAAATTGTCCCCTGATGGGTAAACTTACAAGCATTACCTAACAGGTTGAATAAAATTTGACGCACTTTAGTCACATCAGCATACATTTCCCCAATCTCAGGTTCACAGTCCACTTGTAACTGATTCCCATTTTTCTGTACCAAGGGTTGCACGGTGAAAACAATCTCTTGAATGGTGACGGGGACTGGAAACGACTCTAAATATAACTCCATTTTTCCCGCCTCAATTTTAGACAAGTCCAGGATATCGTTAATCAGTCCTAACAAGTGTCTACCAGCGGATTCAATCTTTCCTAAATCAGCATTTAACTCCTCGGGTTTTAGTTCTTCTGCTTCTTCCTGCAAAATCTCACTATACCCAATAATCGCATTCAAAGGAGTCCGCAATTCATGACTCATATTGGCTAGAAACTGGCTTTTAGATTTGTTTGCTAATTCTGCCGTCACCTTAGCTTGGTATAGTTCTCGTTCCACTTGCTTGCGTTCCGTAATATCGCGAACTACGGCAGAGAGTGCGGTTCGTTTCCCATAATAAATCTTGTTTGCGCTGACTTCCACTTCCACGAAAGACCCATCTTTCCGACGGTAACGCCGTTCCCCGAGATGGTAAGATTGGGCCGATAGGGTGCGTTCAATGTTGTAGGCAATACTCTCGGATTCATGATCAATAAAATCTCCCAAAGTCAGGGAGAGAATTTCCTCACTGTCATAACCCAGTAGCTTTTGAAAGGCGGTATTAGACTCGATAATCCGTTGGGTAGTCGGGTCAATCAGAAAGATACTTTCTGATGTTTGCTCGATGACGGCGCGATATCGCTGTTCATTTTCATGGCGCACTTGCTGAGAATCGTCTAAGGCATCTAACATTTCATTAATGCGAGTGGCCAGTTGGGAGAGTTCATCTACTCCTTGGACGGGAAGACGAACTGCCAAATTGCGATCGCTACCAATGTGATTGACATTCTGACTCAACTGGGAGAGTCGCGATAACACCATTTTTTCCAACAGCAGCAACGTTAGCACTAAAAATGCTACTCCCACCACGAGCACCACCCAGAGGATAAAGTTAGCCGTTCGTTTGCCTTGTTGATAAATCTCACGAGGAAGTTCCACCCGCAACAACAAGGCGGGATTGCTGTAAATATCTTTAATTAAAGTATAACCAGCAATGGTTTGAGAGTCCCATGCTTTGACAAAAATCGGAGTTTGGTCCGGCAGGACTAACGCCGGTTCTTGATCCGTCTCTTCGGTAATACTCTGCCGAATTTCTTGGAAATCTGGGGGAAGTTCGGGGGACTCCCATTCCTGTACTGTGATGGATAACTGGGTGAGTTCCCCGAGACGCTTAATTTCCTCGGCAGTGAGGTAGCGTCCCATAATCAGTGTCCCGCGAATGGGTCCTTCCGCTTCTCCGGTGAGAATGGGGCGGGACACAATCACCATAGGGCCTTCCGGAAGTTCCAGGATGCCTTCAACCAGACTGGTGGTGTCTGGATGGTTGACGAGGACACTGTTAGGGGTCAGGTACTGGCGCAAGGAGGCGATCGCCTCGGTATTTTCCTCCACTGGGACTCGTTCCCCGGTTGTGGGATTAAATTTTTGCCCAAAAACGATTCGCCCACTGCGATGGATGTACAGCATCATATCCAACCGCAAACGGGCGATCGTGGCATCATTGAGGTTGGTTTGGATATAGTCCGGGTTCTCATCTTCAATAAAGGCATAGGTGTCATCCCAGGCGGCCCAATCGTTCGCTGTAAAGCTCAATTTGTCGATTTCATCGGATAAGACATCCACCGCCCGTTTGACATTGCGGGCGGTATCCTGCTGCTCAAATTTGGCAAATCCAGCCAGCAACAGGGTAGAGGAAGAGAGATAGATGACCCCCAATAAACCCATCAGGGTGGCCCCGACGATGGGCAGGATTTGCCCCCGCAGTCCGAAGGATGCAAAGGCGAGTTTCACGGATTTAGGCGGTTGAGGCATGGGTTTGGACACCTTCTCTTCTGGAATTGAGGGTTGAGACTGGGAAGTGGTCAGTTGAGGACTGAGAAAAATTAAGCGCCTAGAACCGATTTCTGGAAGGCTTAATGTTTCATTCTGTGGATTTTGCCAAAAATCACCCGATGTCAGATTGCCCGATCGATCGCTTGCCCTGCTTTCATTCTAAATACTCGATCGCAAATCTCAATTCGGTTTAACTTTTGGGGAAATCTCCGGGGTCAGGGTTCGATTTATAGTTCAATTGTGGTGTGAGTGACTTGAGGAGTGCGTAGAAATGCTGAGTTGGGAGGAAAGTCAGAGTATTTCATCGATGCGATGCGATCGCGCCTGGGTGGAGGTGGATGTCGAGGCGATCGCCGAGAATGTCCGCCAAATCCAGCATTTGTTATCCCCAAAAACCGACCTGATGGCAGTCATCAAAGCTGATGCTTATGGACATGGGGCCGTCACCGTGGCCCAGACGGTATTACAGGCCGGGGCGAAATGGTTGGGAGTCGCCACCATTCCCGAAGGCATCGAACTCCGGGAAGCAGGAATTACCGCCCCAGTGCAAGTTTTAGGGGCAACCTACACCCCGGACCAATTGCGGGCAATGGTGCGTTGGCGGTTAGAACCGACCCTCTGCACCCCGAAACAAGCGTTTGTCTTTTCCGAAACCCTCAGTGACAATGCCTGGACGGTGCCGGTGCACGTTAAAATTGATACCGGGATGTCGCGGTTGGGCGCACCCTGGCAAGAGGCGGCTGAGTTCGTGAAATTAGTCGATCGCCTGCCTCATTTAGAATTATCTAGCATTTATTCCCATTTAGCCACAGCGGATAGTGAAGACCCCACGGTAATGCAACTACAACATCAGCGGTTCCAATGTGCGATTCGGCAAGTTCAGGAAACAGGCATTCCCTTACCGCGCCTGCACTTTGCCAATTCTGCGGCGACTTTAAGCGATCGCCAGTTGCATTATGATATGGTGCGGGTGGGATTAGGGATATACGGATTATATCCGGCCCCACACTTGCGATCGCGCCTGACATTACAACCGGCACTCCAAGTCAAGGCCAGGGTGACTCACATTAAGGCGATCGCAGCCGGAACCGGCGTCAGTTACGGTCATCGCTATATCGCCGACTGCGACATGAGAATCGCCGCAGTCGGGATTGGCTATGCCGACGGCGTACCCCGCAACCTCTCCAACCAAATGCAAGTCTTGATCCGAGGTCAAAAAGTGAGACAAATTGGGTCGATTACAATGGATCAGATGATGTTAGATGTGAGTAACATCCCCGACTTGGAACTTGGCGAAGTCGTCACTTTGTTAGGACGAGATGGACAGCATGAAATCACTGCTGACGATTGGGCCGATAAATTAGGAACAATTTCCTGGGAGATTTTGTGCGGTTTCAAACATCGCTTACCGCGCATCGCCGTGAGTCAATCGTTGGAATGTTGGGAACAAGCGGCCACATAGGGGCGGGCGATTCCCGAATCGTCCCTACATTCGGTCAAAAGGTTGTAGCGGCGATTCGCGAATCGCCTGTATGTATGGGCGGGCGATTCGCGAATCGCCCCTACAGGTGGTGATTTTTTGAGTATAATTAGGACAGCGATCGCTTTTTCTATGATTTCGATAACCTGGGTTAAAATCATAGCATAATTCAGGAGGAAAATC
>NZ_JAFLQW010000424.1 GCF_017313335.1 Phormidium pseudopriestleyi FRX01
AGCAATGAAACCCTGAAGTTGAATTATCACAGTTTGGCGGAAAATCGCGGGGTGTTAACCAATGTAGTCAATAACGCATTGATGGATGCTCACACTGCGCTGAATACCGCCGATTGCACCTACTATGAACCCTTACTCTATCTGCCAACGGGAGTGATTTATCTAGCGCGGCGAGATGCACCACCCGTACCCGTAGCGGATATTCCAGAAAGAGTCATCCAAAAAATTAAGCAATTGTGCGCCAATCAGCTTAAACGCCGACAAACTGGGTTTGGTCGAGATGGCAAAGGCATGAAATATGCTGACTATTACACCCTGTTTTTTGAGGATTTGGGTTTGATGGAAGTGGCGCTTAGTGCTACGTTAAAAATTCTCAATCCCCTCAAAAATTCCGTGGCAAAAAGTCGCAGCGAAAATTTAGTTGCTTTTCAAAAGAAAGGCGTTTTATCAGAGAATGCTGATTTTCAATTTGAGGATGATATCCGCATCGACCAAATTGCAGAATTTGGGGATGTGGCAACGCGCAAAATTTGGGGCGATCGCCTCAGTCGCATCGAAACTGCACGCAAGCAAAATAAGAAATTGCCGTCACCCCCAGATTTAGATTTAGTGCAGGAAATGGTAAAGTTTTGGAACCTTTCCCAATATCTGCCACAGATTCGTGAAATCCAACGCATTAACGAAAGTCTCAAAGCAAACAAGCTCAAAGGGAATACCGGGGGTGTCCCCTATGAGTGGTATTATCTAGCGGCAAAATATCTCCAACATCATCCCGGTGTCGAAGATATCAGACCGATTTGTGAAGCTGCGATCGCACATATTTCTGAACTAACTTCAGCGATTATTTCTCAATATCAACTCCCCGATGGATGGGACGACTTGCGCCAGTGGGTGCAGCAGGTGGTCATGTTACCTGGAATGACGACAGTTGAGACATCTGCGGATACCTTTCTCGATGAACTCCATCGCTATAATATGGCGAAAAAATCGGGACGAGGACGACAAATGATTTGCTCGATTTCTCATTCTGCCTATGGCGTGACTGAACAAATGGAATCAGCAGTTTTATTCACGCCGCAGGTTTATACCAACAAACAAATGTTAGGGGGTTCTAATGCTAAACGGAACATTTCCAGTATTGCCGGTTTGGAGATGATGCTACGGCAAATTTTGATGAATCAAACCCAGGCAACGGGTAAGCGGTTTGAAGATGGCAAATATCGCTATCTCTATTTCTATCCCACCTATTACTTCACCCCAGAAACTAACAAATTTCTCCATCGTGCCTATACGGATATCGCTCAAACTCGGTTTAACGCACAAATTCGCAATCACTTTATCGGCGATGAGTTTAAAGCGAATTTTGAGCGCAGTCAATATCAGAGTGTCGATGCGTTTCTCATGGATGAAGATTTGCAGCGCAAGAAAGACTTGCCAGAAGACGATAAAGAACATAAAAAAGACCGCACTTTTAAGCTGTCTTATCTGGAAGATCAACCCATGACGTTTTACTTCATGGCACTCCCACCGGGACGGGACCCGACGGATACAGAATCCTGGGTAATGCCTGCTTGGTTGGGGTTTGTATTTCCAATGATTCTGGATGTCAAAACCGTGGTTTCCGAGTCGCCAATTCCGCCTTTTAATGATGGTGCAGAATTTGAAGAAACCGTGTTTTTGGATAGCGCACCTGTTGCTTTGCGGTTACTCACCAAGCGCGATCGCTTCCGTCTCGACTACATCTTAGAAGGATGGGAAGAAAACGGTGCATCGTATCCTGCACCCCTGAAGGCGTTAACTGCTGCTTATGCCATACATCTGGATGTGAATGCCAAACAAAGCAAGGGAAAATATGATGCTAACTGGGGGAAATTAACTGAGTTAGCAACAGATTTTGAAACCAGTCCATTGTTTGTATTTGCCTATCTCAATCGCTGGGTGCGTCGCCAAGGGGTAGATACAGCCCGAATTGAGAAAATCAAACTTTACGCTTATGATTTTTACCCCTGCTTTGACCCTTATGTTACCTATAATTCTGAACAGGAGACCCTAATCGTGGGAGAAAAATCGAGTTTGAACCATCCGAAACAATTAACTGAATTGTATCGCGAGTTTTACCGTGCTAATAAGCGATACAATCCCAAAAGTAATGCCGTGCTCAAACCCATTGATATCGCGGCAGATACTATCCTTAAAGCTGACCCCAGCTTTCAAGGGGAAGCCTTAGTAATGGTTGTTGCTGCCGAAGTTTTCCAACTCATGGATCGGGTGCATCGGTCCACAGCAGAAGGTCGCTGGATTTTCAAAAATCGTGAAGATGAACGGCAGGCAATTTTAGAGTTTGCCGAGTATTTTGTAGTCGAGGTATTTGAGAAATCTTTTGGAGGCGATCGCGCTCGTTTAGCAGGACGACAACTCAACCTGATTCGCGATACCTGTGAATTTATTTACCGCCTAGCCGATGACAAAGAAAATCAAGAATATTCCGCTAAATCTAAAGACAAATCAGAGGAAGAATCCCCCGAATAACTGTAAGGACAAGGCACTGCCTTGTCCTCCCCGCAACCTTGTAAACCATTCTTGTTAATCAATACAAAAATCATGGCATTCTTAAAAGCAGTTTCCTCCCAATTTTTCCAAAATGAAATTCCCTACAAACCAATGGGGAAATATGTCCACTTTCTCACGGTTCGCATTACAGAATCCTATCCCCTCTTTCAAACTGATGGGGAATTGAACAAAGCGCGGGTGAGTTCGGGAATTAAGACGAAAGAACCGATTAGCCGTTTGACCATGTTTAAGCGCAAGCAATCCACCCCAGAACGGTTAGTAGGTCGGGAATTGCTGCGAAACTATGGATTAATGACCGCTGAAGAGTGCGAATATAATGTCAGCTTTGCCATGAATAATCCAGATTGCATTATCTATGGGTTTGCGATCGGGGATTCCGGTTCGGAAAAATCAAAAGTGGTTGTAGATACTGCCTTTTCGATTACCCCTTTTGATAACGCGCACGAAACCTTTACCTTAAATGCACCTTATGAAAATGGCACGATGGCATCTAAAGGGGAAGGGGGTTCTAAACCGGGTGAAGTCACCAGTCGAATTAACCAGCAGGACCATATCAAACCCCAGGTCTTTTTTCCCAGCATTGTGACGTTGAAAGACCCGACAGAAGCAGGGTTTCTCTACGTTTTCAATAATATCCTTCGGACCCGTCATTATGGCGCACAAACGACGCGGACGGGTCGCCTGCGGAATGAGTTAATTGGTGTTATTTTTGCCGATGGTGAAATCACTAGCAATTTACGCTGGACTCAGGCAATTTATGATGAAATGAACCTAGCAGACAAGCTGCTATCGCCCGATCCGTTGAACGAAGATGAAGTGACAGCGGCTGCTACGACAACCATTCAAGAGTTAATGGAGGAGGAATTTATCGTGCATACCGATTTTATAGGCGATCGCTTTACGCCGGTACTCAATGAAGTTAAAACCCTGATTCGCAGCGAAGCAGGAATGCAATCGATTTTGCAGCAAGCAGATACCGAGGCAAAAGACTATGCCAAAAAGCACATTAAAAACCAAGACAAAAAAGGAACTGCAAAATCAAAATAGTTCACAAATTGGGTAAAGAAAGGACACGGCACTGCCGTGTCCCAACTGTTTAATTCAAATGGAGGATAACTTTTATGCCGATGATTTCTCGCTATCATCTTGAACTTCACGATAGTCTTTATTACGCCACTCGTGAAATTGGTAGACTGTATGAAACTGAACCAATTTTGCATAATTACGCCCTTTGCTATGCACTGGGATTGGTCGATAGCGATGTCTACGCTACTCGCGTACCGGAAGAACATTCTTACCGATACTTTTGTCGAGAACAAGTGCCACAATATGAGGTGCATTTGACAGCCTTAAATCAGGCTGGAATTTATGTCACTCCAGCGCGATCGCTCTCCCATACCACTCAACTCAATACCTGGAAATATGCGGATAATCGCTATCACGTTGAAATGCAGAAAACTCAAAAAAACATTCCCAGTTATGGTAGAAACAAAGAAGTTTCAGCCGAAAGCATCTTTGAGTTTTTTGTCATTTCCAGTCAGCCGCTAAAATTGCCCCGATGGATTCGGCTGGGTAAATGGATGAGTAAAGCAAAAGTCACAGAAATGCCTTTTTCCGATGCCGTTAAGCGTTCTTTATCCAAAGAACCGTTTATTTGCAAGCATCCACTTAATCCGCTTGATGTCATGTTTACTTATCAAGTTTTTAGTTATGATACGATTAATATGCCGCCGGTTAGCCTAATTCAAAATGTGCGACTACAAGGAGAATGCTTTTCTATCGGTAACTTTAAAATTCCTGCTTACATGGAATATCGATTTCGACCTAACATCAAAGAAAATTAGGCTAATTAATTTTGCCCGATGATTTTGCTCGAAAATTCTTAATTTCCCCTCTCTTCTTCAAAACAATATTCGCCCCAACCTCTAACATAAGGATTAAAAATGCCTCATAGTCTCATCATCAACCTAGTTCCCACCTCCCCGATTTATCCGCAATTTGTCAGCGGTAGACATCTCCATGCCCTATTTTTAACCCTCCTCAACTCTGTTAACCCCGAATTAGCAACCTCTCTGCATGAACAAAAGACTGAAAAAGCCTTTACTCTCAGTCCCCTACAAGTTATCCATTCGTCTCAAAAATCCGGTCACTTATTGCAATGGCAGCACAATAAACCCATTCCCAAAGGAACACCCTGTTGGTGGCGGGTTTCCCTATTAGATGATGGATTATTTAACAACTTGATGCAGCTTTGGTTAAATCTCAATCCCGAACAACCTTGGCATTTAGGTTCTGCCAATTTACAGATTACCCGAATTTTAGGGACGCCGCAAATCACCCAACCTTGGGCTAATTTTTGCAGTTATGCTGAGTTATATGAAAAGGCATCAGATAGTAAGCGAAAAATTGAAATCGCTTTCTGTACGCCTACGGCGTTTCGCCAGGGTCAATATGATTCCTGTTTGCCAACGCGAGAGAGTTTATTTAATAGTTTGCTACACCGTTGGAATAAATACAGTCAAATTCCTCTAGCTGAGTCTTTGACGGAGTATGTTTTTCCCACTTATGTGAATATTCAATCGGAAATTATTACCGATAAACGCAGTAAGTTTATTGGTTGTGTGGGGGAAATGGGATATTCCATTTTAGGGGATGCTTCGCCGCAAGTTATCAAGGATATTAATGTTTTAGCCGATTTTGCCCTCTACAGTGGTGCGGGACGGAAAACACCAATGGGAATGGGGATGATTCGGCGGTTAAATCTGTCTTGATGAAGGGCGATCGCCAGCCAGTTAATTCTCTCCACAATTTAAACCCATGAACAACTCTGATTACATTACTATTGCTGCACTCAATCAATATTCCTATTGTCCTCATCGCTGTTGGCGAATGTTTTGTGCTGGGGAGTTTCGGGACAATCACTACACCTTAGAAGGAACTGATTTACATGAACGGGTACATACTCTGGGAGATGAAAATCGAGAGGAAGTGTGGCAAGTTCGGGCGATTTGGCTGAAGTCGGAACGGTATAAATTGATTGGCAAAGCCGATTTAATTGAATCCGTAGAGGGGGAAATTTATCCGATTGAATATAAGCGGGGGAAGAAAGGAGAATGGGATAATGATGAGTTACAAGTTTGCGCTCAAGCCTTATGTTTAGAGGAAATGATGGGGAAAGCCATTCCCCGAGGGTATGTGTATTATGCCCAAACTCGGCGACGGCAAGAGGTGGAGATTACGGAGGGATTACGACAGGAGGCGATCGCCACTATCGAAGCCATCTCGACCCTGTTACAAACCGGCACAATGCCACCGGCTATCTACAGCAAACGTTGTCGCGGTTGTAGCCTATTTCGCCAATGTTTACCCCAAGCAACAGACAAAATTAAGCGCTATCAAGAAGCCAGTTAAGTGCAAAAAATTCGGGTTTTTATGCTCAAATTTTTTCCTTTAGCGATGGGAGTAAATTTAGCGTTATTCAATCAAATTTAAACGAACATTAGGAGATAATTATGGGAACCGTTTACATCACTCAAGATGACTGTTTTATTGGCAAAACCGATGAGCGTCTGAGCATCCGGGCTAACAAGCAAAAAATGCTGGATGTGCCGCTGATTAATATCGAGGGAGTTGTTGTATTGGGACGAGCAACCGTTTCCCCGGCAGTAGTGAACGAACTGCTCACTCGTCACATTCCCTTGAGCTTTTTAACCCATACAGGGCGCTATTTAGGCCGATTAGAACCCGAGGTAACTAAAAATATTTTTGTTCGCAAAGCCCAGTGGCAAGCTGCCGGAGAAACGGAGAAATCTGTGCATTTAGTGCGCGGTTTTATTCGGGGGAAATTAAAAAACTATCGCATTGCCTTGATGCGAAAACAGCGAGAACGAACTGAATTGAATTTTTCCACCCAAATTGCCCGCCTCCAGGAAGGGATTTCCTCCCTAGAACGGACGACCAGTATTGATTCATTGCGGGGATTAGAAGGGGCGGGAAGTGCGGCCTATTTTCAGTGTTTTGATGCCTTAATTCGCACCGAAGGGTTTAGCTTTGAAGCCCGCCGCCGCCGTCCTCCCACGGACCCAGTGAATGCGCTGTTGAGTTTAGGCTATTCCTTACTGCGCCACGATATCCAGAGTGCGGTGAATATTGTGGGATTTGACCCTTATTTAGGATATCTCCATGTCGAACGCTATGGCCGTCCTTCATTAGCATTGGATTTGATGGAAGAGTTTCGCCCGTTAGTGGTGGATGCAGCGGTTTTAAATGCAATTAACACTCGCTTGATTACTCCGGCAGATTTTACCACTGAACCGATTAGCAATGCGGTTTCTTTAACTCCCGAGGCGTTGCGGATTTTTCTGCGCCTCTATGAACAGAAGAAGCAATCGGAATTTAAGCATCCAGTGATGGGACGAAAATGTAGTTATCAGGAGAGTTTTGAAATCCAAGGACGACTGATGGCGAAGTATTTGATGGCAGAAATTGACCAGTATCCGCCGTTGGTGTTGAAATAAAATTGCTCTGGGGGAAGGGGGAGAGGATTTACCCTCAGACTCGGTTTTTTTAAGGAAAACTGTCTGCTATTCCGGCAGAAATCTTAGGGGTTAAACCCGATTTTTGGGTTCAGGGGGTAAGTCTTTTCAAGGGTAAATTTGGGGGATAAAGTTTTGTGCCCATGAGTTATAGGCGTTTATAGGGAGAAGTTGAGTTAGAGAATGTACATTGTTATTGCTTACGATATTTCTGAGGATAAACGACGCACGAAGATTCATAATATGCTCAAATCCTATGGACAGTGGGTGCAGTTTTCCTTGTTTGAGTGTGATTTGACGGACACGCAGTACAGTAAACTGCGATCGCGCTTGAGCAAGGTGATTAAACCCGAGGAGGACAGCATCCTCTTTTTCTTCCTCTGCGCCTGCTGCCAAGGTAAAATAGAACGAATCGGGGGAGTAGAACCCAGGGACTCCACTATCTTTTTTGTCTAGTTTGCGCGAGCCCTAAGCTGTAGAAAACCCGGGGGCAAAATTTGAGGCTGAAACCCTTACGGGATAAGCCATTGAGCGTTTCCCCCTTTCTCGGGGGTTCGCGCAAACGCTGAAAGCTATACTGGGAGACGATTTGAGAGGAAAATGAAATTCACCTATTTACAAACCACCGGCTGTAATGCTACTTTAAATCTAGGCTCGCGCAAATGCACCTTGAAAACTC
>NZ_JAFLQW010000308.1 GCF_017313335.1 Phormidium pseudopriestleyi FRX01
AAATAATCACTATGGAGGACCCCACCCTAACCCGGACCTTGCTAAGGGGAGGGGACCGTTCGTGAGGCAAATCCCCAGGAACGTAAAAAAACTACTCTTGGAAGGACCATCTGCCTGCCACCCAGGGACATCGATGCTCAGTGAAAACAGACCCCAAACCAGAATCAGAGAGATTAGGTTTATCATAGATGTATCGTTTTCCAGAACCGACACCCATGCCTCGATACCCGAACGGGTGTGGCTATAGAAAGATAAAATGGGTATGTTTCCATTACACCTGTGGAGAGTATTGCGATGACTTCTATCCAACCTCAAGCGATCGCCTCTCGGTTGAATACCCCTCAATCCTTACCCCCGTTAGAAAATGGCGATCGCTTAATTCGTCCCGAATTCGAGCGCCGCTATCATGTCATGCCGGATATCAAAAAAGCTGAACTCATCGAAGGAGTGGTTTATATGGCATCGCCTTTACGCTTTCGGTCCCATGCCAAACCTCATGGATATCTGATCACCATATTAGGGTTATATGAATCTGCCACCCCTCCAGTTGAAATGGGAATTGAACCCACCGTGCGCCTAGATTTAGAAAACGAACCCCAACCCGATGGCGTCTTATTAATCAGTCCTGAAAATGGGGGACAATCCACTATTGACGAACAGGGATATATCCAAGGCGCACCGGAACTCGTCGCCGAAATTGCCGCCAGTAGTGCCGCCATTGACCTCGGTGATAAAAAACGAGCCTATCGCCGCAATGGAGTCAAAGAATATATTATATGGCAAGTGTTTGATGAAAAAATTGATTGGTTTCGGTTAGAAGAGGGGGATTATGTATCAGTGCTGCCCGATGAGCAAGGGATAATTCGCTCACAGGTATTCCCCGGATTGTGGGTGGATATTCCCAACCTTCTGCAAGGGAATATGCCACAAGTCTTGAGTGTTTTGCAAGCGGGAATCAGTTCCCCAGAACATCAAGCATTTGTGCAAGCATTAGGAGAAGATACTGCGGAATCCTCTCCTGATGCTTGATGCTGGGATGAAAATTGGAGGGCGATCGCCGCTATTGTGCATTGTCCGATTCCTGGTTTTTCTGATCCACCTTTTGGGCGATCGCAACCGGATGGGGAACCCGTTGCTCAATCCGGTACTGCTGCACCGGCATCGCCTTGTCATAGCGAATATGCCAGAATGCCAGTCCATAGGTGAGAACAACTCCTGCACCCGCATGAATTAACCCGATCGCCGTCGTTACCGTTGCTTCACCGATAATCAACCAAGTGCGTTTAGAAATCTGCATCACCTTATCCTCAAACTTGATAATGCAGTTGTAAAATTTCGGGTATCCCCGAAGGCAAGGAAGCGCCGAAAGCACTATACTACAAACATTCGGGTAGGTTCGGTAACGGGTTTCGGTATCGGGATCCCGAAACTTTCCCGAAACTTTTCCTCGACTTTGGTGCTATTCGCGATGCCTAACTTCAGTTATGGTCCAGAACCGCAAACTCGGGTACAGCAACTCCTAGAGCGTTTGCTCGACTGTGCCAACCACAACTTAGATGAAACCCTCACCACCGTGAACCTTGATGCCAGATGGGAAGACGGGGAGGAACTGAATTTAGCAGTAGAAACCACCCTGGAAGATTTGCGCGTGCTGATTTATGGCAAGGCAAAAGTGTCAGAGAAGGTGAAAAAAGCCCAATGCAAGGAAATCGGGGAATTCTTGACCCACTATTTGGGCGAATTTCTACAAATTTGGTGCGATCGCCGGGTCAAAAAGCGGGGTTCCCCAAGATGGATTTTTAGCCTTAAACTCTGGAGTAAGGATAAAGACAAGAACCTGCAACAGTTTCAGCAGCAGTGGCATAACCGACAACAGGAACAGTCCCCCACCGCAGGCGCACCCTCATTTCAAGTTGAAATTACCAGTTCCCCTCCACCACCTCGGAGCAAAGGGATCCAAACCGTGGGACTGGAAACCATCGCTGAAATCCCTGTCTGGGTGGGGCGCGATGCTCTATTACAGGAGTTGACAACCAAATTACTCGCCCCCAAAACTCCTCCGAAAGTCCTCACGATTATCGGACAAGGGGGCATCGGCAAAACCAGTTTAGCGGTGAAACTCCTGGAAACCTTGGGAGTGCAGGTGCAACCGCCTACCCTCACCGAAACCTGTCCCTACCAGAAAGCATTATATTTAAAAACCTACCAAGGGACCAGTTTTGATGCCGTGGCAGAGTTTCTCCTGCGGGGATTAGACATGGAAATCCTGCAACCCCTGAAAACTGCCCCAGAAAAAATCACCAAAATTCTGGAAGGGTTGACAAAACAGCGCAGCGTGGTTGTGCTGGATAACCTAGAGGATATTTTACACCCTTCCCACCATCCCGACTGCGGTGGTAAAGCGCTGTCTCCTGAATGGGGCCAGTTGCTTCATGCCTTTGCTTACGGCAATCATTGCTCAACCCTGATTCTCACCAGTCGGGAATTCCCCGTTGATTTGACGGATCCTCGCGCCCGGACCCCGAAACCCGACCCAAAATTAGTGGAAGTTCTCACCTTGTCCGGAGTTGAGGATGCTGATGGGGTGGAAATCTTGCGTCAGCGCGGATCAGAAGATAGTGAGGAAGATTGGCGCTGGATTGCGGAACGAGTCAAAGGGAATGCTTTTATTTTGACGCAATTGGCGGCGATCGGGGCCGACAGTCCAGGGTATCTGCGGAAACATCCCGAACTGGTGACGGAAGAGGCAGAACCGATTCTGCAAGCGCAACTCGGGCGGCAAAGTCAGGCAGGGATAGACTTGTTGCGGCGAATGTGTGTCTTGCGAGTCGGCATCGATATCCAGGGATTGACCTTTTTGCGCCTATACACCGATGACAGAGAGAAAAACAAGCGGTTTGAGAGGGCAGCAGTTTTAGAAGAACCAGCAGAATTGACGAAAGCGGAACTCCAAGAAACCGCAGCAATTGTCATGCGTTTGGTGAATAGTTCCTTGGTACAGCGTCGCTATGATAAGGAGCAGTGCGAGTGGTATTATGACCTCCATCGCTTGATTGTCGAATACTTGCAAATGCAATATCAAGCCGAATTGCCGCAACTGATGGAACGGGTTTATAAGTTCTACTGCACCGGGAAGACGGTAGAGAATCCCAAAACATTAGAAGATTTGCGCCCAGTTTTGGAGGCCCAGTATTTTGCGTTTAAGTTGGGAAATTATGACGAGGCGTCTAGTTTATTGATGGGAACGATAGAGAAATATCTGGAACCCTGGGGATACTGGAACCTGTTAAAAGAATTGTATGAGCAAATCTTACTTCATGTTGATGAGGATACTCGTCCTTATTATCTACAGCGAATCGGTTCGAGATATCGGGATTCGGGGAAGTGGGATGAGGCAGAACAATATTATCGGAATGCTTTAGCGATCGCACAAGAACAAAATAATCAAAGTTTGATTGCTGGAGTTTGGGGAC
>NZ_JAFLQW010000617.1 GCF_017313335.1 Phormidium pseudopriestleyi FRX01
GACGGGAGAGAATGAGTCCTTTACCCCCGTAGAATCAGAGAAAGCCTGCAAACTCATCGGTTGAAACTGGTATTCTCCCGGTAATGAGCTGGCGATCGCCTCCTCTAGGGTCCCCGAACTCAACTGAGGACGCACCCCAGATGCTAACCGCTGATATCCCGGAGACTGGACAATTTCGTTATAGGTGCGATCGCTCCGTCCACTATTAAACGCCCGGACCCCATCCGCCCATAAAATCATTCGCGGCAAATGCTCTGGACCCAACAATTCCTGTAACTGAAACCGCACCACCTGGGCCGTTGCGCCGTGAATCCCAAAATTAAACACCCTCAGTCCCGATAATCCCCTAGCGGCCAACCCTTGGCGGAGGATACGCGGATCGACCCCCTGTACTGCCCGAGAACTGCCGACAATCAAAATATCAGGCCGTCCCATCGCCTCAATGTAGGACAGATAGAGTCCCAATTGCTCATCGAGGATATCACTATTAAACGTGGGATAGTTCAGGCGAGAACTCACCGTAGCTTGTTGCTGGGTGTAAATCAGATAGCGCATATATTCCGCCACCTTTTTCTGAGCAAACGCCCTGCGAGGATTAGTCGGAGGAACAGACTGCATCCAGTAGATCGCTTGGAGCCACTGTTTTGACACTTCATCCCACTCCTCCGGAGAACGGGCAGTTTGTGCAAGGTTTGCGGCATTTGTGGCGTATTTAATCCCCTCCGCAAACGGATCGACTGCCCCTTGGGCGATCGGGACCTGGGCAACTGCTGAGGATGACCCGAAAGACTCTGTAGAACTGGGCGGGACCCTTTGGGAACAGCTTCCCAGTAGGACCAGAAGCCAGACTGCCGGAATAAACTTTAGAAAAAACTGAAATCTAGGCATGAATTCGAGGTAAAAGTTCGATGCCGGATGGCGGGAGTAGCTGAGTGAGCGACCGATCGCAATCTGATGAAAAAGCCATTTCTATGATAGACATCCCCGAGGTGAACCGCAGGCGATCGCCCCTTGCCGTGCCTACTCTCCCTTGATCCGATTAATTTCCTGCTGCAACTCCTCAATTTGACTGCGCAAGCGATCGGCTTCCTGTTCTGCTGGAGACTCCCGCTTCACCTCCACCGACCCTTGAGCGCCCGCGCGCGGATAATTTCCCCGCTTAATTTCCCGATACTCCGCCGAATTCGCCCAAGCTTGTAAATAGCTCACTCGTTCCACGGTGAAGGGATGGGTCAGAAAAACCCCCTGTCCAACGTTGTTATAAAGAAAAAACTTATAAACTTGATTGAGTCCATCCTCATCCAATTCTTGATAGCGTTGGGCTTGGCGGGTAAACTCCTCTAAGCTGCATTCATGGGCATAGCGATTCGACCCCCCAGCCATTTTCATCATCGTTTGCATCACCGGCTTAGTATCATCCAGAACCAACATCGCCGCGCGATCTGCCGAGAGTTCGGCTTTTCGCAGCCATTCATAAAAGGCTAGAATCAAGCCCGTACTGAGGATTCGGCTAAACCCCATCGTCAAGTCCGCCAGACTAAAAACTGCCATAATCGCCCAACTCGCCATCTGAATCAACGTGGTGTGACCACATTTGATATGTCCCAGTTCATGGGCGACAACCGAGCGAATTTCCTCCTCATTCATCAAATCAATCAACCCCGTATTCAAGACAATGTAGGGCAGATCTTCTCCGAGGGCGTAGGCATTAACCACGGGGGCCTGGGATACAAACAAAGTGGGTTCGGGATAAATATCTAAATCCCGAATACATTCTCGGAAGATTCCATAAAGGGTAGAATATTGCCGAGGCCCCACTTGAATACTATTACCCATCATATAGACATACTGGGGACGCTCCACGAGAAATTCTACAAACTTCCGGGCCACCAAATCAAATCCAGGGACCCGGCGTAAGGTTTGCTCGGCTTCCCGATCCAAGGGATGCCGAAAGGCTTCGCTCGAAATTCCAGTATAGGTAGGCATCGTTTTTTTTAATTCCCCCAGGGGCTAATATAGTAGCGGCAGGACAAAAGCGATCGCCAATCAACCGTTCCCTCTGTCATGCCTCTATCAATCTTAAAGTAATCCCTTTCAGCAAAGGGCTCAATTGACTCCAAAAGCCGTTAATGCCAATCTCCTTGGATGCCGTTCCCCTATTCAAATTAATTAAAGGCAGCAGAAACCGAGTTTCACCGCCCTGATTTACTGCTAATTGGCCCAAATTTTCTGGCATAAACCCCCTTGTCTTCCCAATTTTGTACCCCTGGATTAGGACCTGATCGGTTTTCTCAAACTTGCTCAGGACTTACAGAACATAGGATGTAGATAATAGGGGCTGGACATGAAAGGTATCTATCCGATCCCATGACATCCCAACGAACGCGCGTCAGTCTCGTGGAGGGAAACCCTTGTTTGGCAACAAATTCCTCTGGCCCTGATTTGGAGCCTAAATTGGCAGCTTTTTGTTTTCCCCTGTCAATGAAGGCTGACCCGCTAGAAAAACTGATACGCTATATCTGTGACGACTCCACACACCAACTGAATACAGTATGGTGTGGGCTTCTTAATTAATCAAGAAGCACGTCCGACGCCTCAGTATTCCGTCATGTTAGGAATACTACGTTTCCTCAGAATATATAGGCACTTCAGAATTTAGGATTGACAATCCGTTTTCTAGTTCTGGACACTGCGAAGTGGTAATCAAACATCTTCCCTGGCAGAAAAGAAGTGTTGCAGTTTAAAAATCTGAGTAAACATTGGCGAAGAAAACAACAGCGAAAGCTGATGAACTCTATCTAGTTTAATTACATGAATCAACCCAAAGTTGGCGTCATCAATCAACTCGGTCGAGCCTTAATGCCGACCACCCCCCGAAAAGCGAGGATA
>NZ_JAFLQW010000205.1 GCF_017313335.1 Phormidium pseudopriestleyi FRX01
ATAATAGGAATCACGGATTTGGGATTGATTCCCGATCAACTCAGACCCCTGCAACTCTCCATTTGCACAAGGCGGGGTTGCAGGAGTCCCACTTAACCCGGTTACACCGGACTAACGTTTACCCAGCAATAAAATATCTTGAACGCTTAAAAAGTCTTCTCGCCCACACCAAGATCCGTAATGAATGGGTGGATTAACTCTTAATCCAAATTGTTCGGCCAATTCCAGAAAAAATCGTTCTTCATAAGCAACTGCCGACTCTGGGAATTTTTCATCTGCAAATCGATAAGTCTCAAAAATTTCTGTAAAATCAAGGGTACTCAGACCCGATTTTAAGCATGATAATGAGTCTTCATTTAATAAAAAAGCCGTGACTAACGCCTGTCCTCCCGGTTTAATAACCCGGGAAATTTCCCGTAAATAGTTTTCAATTCCCTCGGGCAAAATATGAGTAAAGACTGAAGTTAGAAAGACAAAATCAAAGCGGTTATCTGAATAGGGGAAGCGATAGTTACTCGCCTGTTCTTGTCCAGTTGGGTTGTAATATTGATTGTACAAATCCGCCCGTTGAAATTGAAAATTCGGATATCGAGGGGAAATCACGGATTGGCACCAGGTGATTCCGGATTCAACAATATCAAATCCTTCATAACTGCCGCGATCGCTCAAATATTGAGTCAGGGGAACCGCCATCCGGCCCACACCACAACCCACATCGAGTACCACTTCATCCGGTTGTAAACCCGCTATTTTTATAAAATAGCGAAAAAACTCGGTCCCGATCGCCTTAAAACTTCCCCCCACAGATAACCGCAGTTCCTTGGGCGGAAGCAATTCGTCGGGAATGATAATTTCAGGAACAGAGGATTGAGGATTGAGCATACATTGAGATAGGAAAAACTAAGACTAGACTATCAACGATTGACCCTCAATCCTCAATTGTCTAAAAATTAAACGTCTTGCCAACATTTAAGTCCCCCCCAGGGTCACCTTACAAGAGTATGTTTTTTACGCTTATAGTGATTTGCCTTACGAACGGTCCCCGGACCTTGGCATCGGTCCGGGTTAGGGTGGGGTCATAGTGACGTGCGATCGCACGTCACAATCGGTGGGTGGAGTGTCGGAGTGACGTGCGATCGCCTCCTTTGAGTGCGTGACGTGGCGATCGCCACGTCATGAAGACCCCACCCTAACCCTCCCCTTGCCAAGGGGAGGGAACCGTCGCTGAAGTTAATAGTAAGGCGAATCACCATAAACGTAAAAAACCTACTCTTGTAAACCCAGGGTCACCCGATGGGGTTGGGGGGTCTGTAATCATGCAATTCGTTAATTACGTCAATTAAAGAACGCGCAACAGACTGGGAATTGAGACGATCGCCTCCAGATTGCGAATTTCAGCTAAAGCATGATTAAAATTGCCTTCTTTCACATCATGGGTAACCACTACAATTTCCGCTTGATTTTCACGCATCCCAATTTGCACTACGGATTCGAGACTGACACCATTTCTGCCAAAAATTGTCCCCAATTCCCCGATTACCCCGGGACTATCCTGAGTCAAAAACCGGGCATAAAAGCGAGTCACCACATCTTCCATTGGGGCGATCGCGCAGTAATGTTGATGAGAACAACTTAACAACGGATGAGGTATCGGTTCCGTTTCCGTTTTCAAGACTGCTGCCACATTTAAAATATCCGCCACCACCGCGCTTGCTGTGGGACCTGCACCGGCCCCTCGTCCATAAAACATCACCTGTCCAATCGGGTCCCCTTCCACAAAAATAGCGTTATAAACCCCATTTACATTCGCCAAGGGATGTTGTTTCGGGACCAATGTCGGATGAACTCTCAACTGTAAGCGATCGGCAACATCAGTTTGGGTTGGAGTAGTAAAATCTTCTTCCCGCTTGGCGATCGCCAATAACTTAATCACAAACCCCAGTTTTTCGGCATAAGCGATATCTTCTGCACTCACCTGACGAATTCCTTCAGCATAGACTTGTTCACGCTTGATTCGTCCCCCAAATGCCAAGGATGCCAGAATTGCGATTTTATCGGCGGCATCCAATCCATCCACATCTGCCGTGGGGTCCGCTTCCGCATAGCCCAATTTTTGAGCATCGGCGAGCACTGCCTCAAAATCCGCCCCTTCCAGTTGCATCCGGGTGAGGATATAGTTGGTGGTGCCATTAACGATACCCATCACCCCTTGGATGCGGTTACTGCATAAAGACTGCTTCAGGGGTTGAATCACGGGGATACCGCCTCCCACTGCCGCCTCTAACATGACATAGACGCCCTTTTCATTGGCAGCGGTGAAGATTTCTGCACCATGCAGGGCGATCGCCGCTTTGTTGGCGGTGACAACGTGTTTTCCAGAGGCGATCGCCTGCAACATCAGCGATCGCGCCGGTTCCAAACCGCCAATCAACTCCACCACAATATCAATCTCAGGATCCGTGACGATTGACTCTAAATCCGTAGTTAAAATCTCCGCAGTCAGCTCAATATCCCGGGGTTTATCCAGCGATCGCACCCCCACCCGAGCAATTTCCAACTCCTGCAACAACGGATGACGTCCTCCGGAGTCTAGCAAAATCTGCGCCGTTCCCGCGCCCACCGTTCCCAATCCCAGTAAACCAATTTTGAAAGTCACAATTCTAATCCATAACCGACTAACTTACCATTTTTACAGGGATTTGGCGCTCAAGTCGCCCGAATCACTCCGAAAAATTGGCGATCGGTCCCGTTAAACACCCATCCACGATAAAACCTCAAACCTCAACCATCCATTTCGTAGTAACGACTTCAGTCGTTTCTTCCCCACGCAACGCCCCCTATCCCCCGTTCACTCATGCCCAGCAGCAAAACTTAGAAATGTCTGTGCCCTCAATAAAACTGACTCAACAAAACTTAGAAATGTCATCGATTTGAGGGGGGCCATTTTCAGTTCCTCTTCTGGATCATGGATCATTATTCCCATTTTGCTTGAGCATAGTTAGCTAAAATCTTGGTATCTTTTGTCAGTAAAATCTTCCCATTGATGGCTGCATGAGCCACAATGAGACGATCAAAGGGATCACGAGTCCAATCTAATCCCAGACTATAACCAATCACTTGATTAAAATCTTCCTGACAAATCTTCAAACCAATGACATGACTCAAATCAGCAATAATGGGGTCAGGCAGTTCTGAAATTCTTCCAATTTCATAGAGATATTTTAACTCCAAACGTACCATCGGTGAAATATAGGAAGTCTGAGCATTAATCAAAGACTTCGCTAACTCACTCAATTTGTCCGTTAATCCTGCATAGAGCCAAACTACAACATGAGTATCAAGGTAGATCAAGATTAACCTCCTGCTCCCAATTGATATCGAGCAGAGTGTCAGGATCGCCTAAAATAACATGGGGACGATGTACCAAGTTCTCTAACTTGTCTAACGGTTCTACGGGAATGATGCGAAGCCGTTTACCTCCCCGTTCAATCTCCAGAGGTATTCCAGTTCTTAAAATTTCGTCGAGCAAATTGTCGAGATTGCCTGTTAATTCTTTTGGGGTAATACTTTTCATTTTTTCTCCTCAACAATTTTTGTTTTTTATTTTATTTTTAAACAAGGGAAACCAGAACACTTCTAACCTAACTCCCACTAAACTGCATCCGGATCTATCCCCATTTCTCGTAAGCGTTGGGCAAGGCGATCGGCCCGTTGACGTTCATCTTCGGCCCGTTGACGTTCATCTTCGGCCCGTTGACGTTCATCTTCGGCCCGTTGTTCTAGCTGTTTTCGTTCGGCTTGTTCTGCCCGGATTAAATCGGTCACCAGCGGAGGAGAAAAGACACGATTTACAGGTAAAATAAAGTCAGGAAACTGCACCGAATGAAGATCCTGTCCTGGCAAAAATTCTAAATCTTCGTAACCCTTATCATTGTTGGGATTAAAACAAACTTGAATTTTCGACTTATTTGGATCTACAATCCAATATTCTGGAATATTGACCAGAGCATATTCTGCCCGTTTGCGGATATAATCTTCCCGCCAATTATCGCTCGTGACTTCTACAACAATCACGGGTTTTTCATCAAAATTAAAGACCCCCGCACCTTTTCGGATACAAATTCGTTCCGCAAGTTCGACAGAACAGACTAACACATCAGGAATCCTAGAGGTATGGTCTTCTGTTTGAACTCCAGTAACCTCCATTGCCACTAAAGGTAAATCTTGACTCACAAAATAACGTTCGAATTGGGAGGTTAAAAACTTGCAAATTCGAGAGTGCAATCCAGAAGGTGTGGCCATTTCAATCAGTTGCCCCCGGTATAATTCATAGATAACATCTGGTTTGCCCTGATAGTGCAAATATTCTTCAAAAGTCAAAGTCGGGGTAGAAATATCGGTTTTTAGTTGTGTCATATCCCGGTTCCCCATTAATATATTATTCTTATAATAACACGAACTTCATCAGTCTTTTGTCATTATTCTCGCCCAATCTCCCCCATCCTCCCCAAAGAAGAAGAGGAGGCCCCTAAAAGACCTCCCCTCATGCACAGATGAAGTGGCAACTAAGCGCCGATCGCCCAGTAAACCTTAGTAGGTTTCAACGTGCCAGCGGTGTTCTTTTTTGAGTTGTTTTTGATAGTCTAACCAATCCACCCCTTGGGTCGAAGTAACCGCAGACATTCCCTCATCAATGCCGCCTTCCATACCTTTCAAACCGCAAATATAGCTATGAGCATTGGGTTGTTGAAGCAGGTTCCAGATTTCTCCGGCGTTTTCCGCAATCCGGTCTTGGATGTACATCTTACCGCCTTGAGCATTCTGTTCTTCTCGGCTGATGGCGTAGGTCAAGCGGAAGTTATCGGGGAACTCAGCTTGTAACTGTTCTAACTCTTCTTTGTACAGAATGTTTGCACTGTAGGGTATACCGAAGAACAACCAGGCCAAACCTTTAAACTTGTAGTCTTCATGTTGTTCCTTGAACATCCGCCATAAGAAAGCCCGGAAGGGAGCAATCCCTGTACCCGTTGCCATCATGATGACGGTGGATTCTTCATCGTCAGGCAGTAACATTTCCTTCCCAACTGGACCCGTGATAGCCAGATCATCTCCGGGCTTCAAATGGCACAGGAAAGAGGAGCAAACACCCTTAACTGTTTCGTTTGTTTCTGGATGCTGGTAAACTAATTCCCGGACGCACAAAGAGACGGTTTTATCATCCTCATGGTCGCCATGACGAGTCGAAGCGATCGAATACAAGCGCAGTTTATGAGGTTTGCCTTTTTGGTCTTTTCCCGGAGGAATAATCCCGATACTTTGACCTTCTAAATAGCGCAAATCGCCAGCGGAAAGGTCGAAGGTCAAGTGTTGAACGATCCCACTCCCGCCTTCTCTGACGAGGGGTTCATTGCTGAGACACTTACCAGTATAGGGGTTTTTGGGCTTGTAGATATTAACAGGAATATCCTCGGTTGTTGCCTTTTTCGCTTTGGTTTGAGTCATTGGCTTGCTGGGTTGAGCTTCCTTCTGGGTCTGCTCTTGACTGACGGTGGGAGTGTGGCGACCATTGCTCGTCCCTTCTTCGCCCAGAGGACGAATGCTGACAATTTGTCCACCCATCCGCGTGATCCGGCGCATTTCTTGGTTCATGCGGTTGTACGGTACCGTAATAAAGGTACTGCCACTCCGACGAATCTGGTTAGTCGTCGCATCACTCTCGTCAGTTTGGCGCAGACCCACTACTTCATATACGAAAAAGCGGTTACCAGATTCTGTATTCACTGTAACGCCTGCTGCGCTGGGATTGTACATAATGTTAATTGCTCCAAATCAAAGAACTGTTTTCCGGCAAGGGGTTGAGAGGTTCCGGAGGCTGACTCGGAAAGCCAGTTGCAGATCCCAGAAATCTGCGATCGCCCTCTCTTTTTCCGTTGTCCGGTGATGATTATCCCTTTATCCTGTTGATGAAGGGATCTTTAAAAAGACTATTACTAGATTACAGCCCGATGTCCCCGTACTGACCTTGTGCCAAAGAAAGCAAGGTTTCATGCTTCCATTGAGCTGCCTCACCTCTTGTAAATCAGTTTAGGGACTTTTGACTCCACCGACTGAAGGTCGGGTGGAGGGAACTGAACCGGGATCAGGGTAGGTCCGCCCTCGCCAGGAATGAGTCAAATGCCCCAAACCCCTTAATGCCCCTACTCCGAACCGAGGGATATTCATGGGCTTGATCCCGCGACACCGAACTCAGAGGCATCAAGGGGCTAAAACTCGGACAAAAAAACTTTTGACAATTCTCTAAAATCATGCGATATAAGGCTTAGGGCGAATCATGATCCCCGATCGCCAGCCCGTTCTGGGCCAGGAGGATTGACTCAATTGAGTAAAGTTACACGGTGTATGTCAAGATAGAATCAATTTTATTGTCTTTTAATACGCAATAAACCGTAGCATAGGTACAAAGAGCAAGATCGATAGAGGGAATCTATGACCAGTAAGCCGGAAAGCGTGGTTCTAATTGGTGTTGCCGGAGACTCCGGATGCGGCAAATCGACATTCCTGCACCGACTAAAAGACCTATTTGGAGAAGAACTGATGACGGTCATCTGCTTGGATGACTATCACAGTTTAGACCGCAAACAGCGGAAAGAGCATGGGGTCACAGCGCTTGACCCGAGAGCGAATAACTTTGATTTGATGTATGAACAAGTAAAAGCGCTAAAGAACGGTCAGGCGGTTAACAAACCCATCTATAACCACGAAACTGGCATGATCGATCCACCTGAACGGGTGGAACCGAATCACATTATCGTGATTGAGGGCCTGCATCCCATTTATGATGAGCGGGTTCGCTCCCTGCTCGATTTTAGCGTCTACCTCGATATCAGTGATGAGGTGAAAATTGCCTGGAAAATTCAACGGGATATGGCCGAACGCGGTCACCGTTATGAAGATGTTTTAGCATCGATTAACTCCCGTCGTCCTGACTTTAGTGCCTATATTGAACCACAAAAAGCTAATGCTGATGTGGTAATCCGGGTACTACCCACTAACTTAATCTCCGATGACAAAGAACGGAAGGTTCTGCGGGTACAGATGATCCAACGGTACGGGGTTCATGATATGGATCCGGTTTATTTGTTTGATGAGGGTTCGACGATTAATTGGACGCCTTGTGGACGTAAACTAACCTGTTCCTATCCAGGGATCAAAATGGCCTACGGACCCGATTCTTTTGAGGGTCATGAAGTCTCGATTTTGGAAGTAGACGGTCAGTTCGAGAATTTAGAGGAGATGATCTACATCGAAAGTCACCTCAGTAACACCTCTACCAAGTTTTACGGGGAGTTGAGCGAACTGTTGCTACAGCATCCCACCTATCCGGGTTCTAACAATGGCACCGGTTTGTTCCAAGTACTCACGGGTCTGAAGATGCGCGCTGCTTACGAGCGCTTAACTTCGACGGAAGCAAAAATAACAGCGAAGGTGTAATAATCGTTGCTCGTTTGAAATTTCAACCCATCAATCGACGCGAGAGGCTAATCCTAGCTTCTCGCGTTTTTTTGTAGGCTTAATATGGCGGCAGTAAGGGCTGAAATCTGTGGAAAATCACCCCATCTTAGTGCGATCGCCGATATTCTACCCGCAGTTGTTTTATTGTATTATCCCCGTCAAAAAATTCGTGACGCTGGATTTCTGCTAATCCCCATTGCGAAAATTCGGCGAGTTCCGCGTCGGACAGGGGCCAGGGCGGACCCTCGGGTTCGCTGTCGTTGTCCCGATCGCGGGTAATAATTAGCAGGGTGCCTCCAGGGGCGACTAACGCGGCGATCGCCTCGATGACTTGCGATCGCACGTTGAGGGGTAAGGCTTGAATATTCCGACAGTCTTCCACTAAATCAAACTGTCCCCGCCATGCCGGATCTAAGTTAAAGAAGTCCCCAACACAGTAATTCACCGGAGAATCGGGAAATCGTTGGCGACACCAGGCGATCGCAGTGGGGGAAATATCAAAGGCGGTAACTTCAAATCCTCGGGCGGCTAAGGTTTCAGCATCATCGCCTAACCCACATCCCGTGACTAAGGCAGAACGACCCTCTGGGGTTATGGCGCGATCGTTCAACCAACTTTCCAGAACCGGATGGGGGGACAATTTGGCCCAAGGCACTTGTCCCGCATCCCCTTGGGCTTCGGCATATAAAATATCAAACCATGCCGAGGGGTCGGATTGTTCCAGGGATTGATTCGCTAATTTCTGGACTTTTTCCCGTAGGGTCTGAGGTTGTTGTTCAAACATGAAGCTAGTTTTTTTCAAGGTGAATTGAGGAGGCACTCTCGGGCGACTCCTCAGAAGGCACTTTAAGTTTATTATCCCTTAAGCGAGGATAGGGGAGATGTTCGTAGTAACGACTTCAGTCGTTACCGCGTTACTGGGCTCCTGCCCAGTAACGCTCCCATGTCCGGATCCTCCAGTTTCCAAACAGGTGCTTAAGCCCCTGATGGTGAGTGTCACAGCTTCAGGTAGGAAACGACTGAAGTCGTTACTACGAACACCGGATAACGACTGAAGTCGTTACTACGAACTAAGAGGA
>NZ_JAFLQW010000288.1 GCF_017313335.1 Phormidium pseudopriestleyi FRX01
TAATCTATGGTGGCCTCGGCAACGATAACATTTCTGGCGGACTCGCCAACGATACCCTCTACGGGGAAGATGGGGATGACATCCTCAACGGCAACGAAGGCAACGATTTAGTAGTAGGCGGTGCCGGGAACGATATCCTCTATGGCGACGACCTCACTGCCGAAGTCTTTGGTGGCGGGAACGATGTCATCTACGCCGGAGAAGGCAACGATATCGCCTACGGTGGCCTCGGCAACGACATCATTTTTGGCAATGAAGGGAATGACATCATTTTTGGCAACAAAGGCGCTGATGTCATCTATGGCGGTCAAGGCGATGATACCGCCTATGGGGGTCAAGATAACGACCAACTGTTTGGGGACAAAGGAAATGACATTCTCTTTGGCAATCTCGGAAACGACTTTATTGATGGCGGCGAAGGGGATGATTTAATCTTCGGCAATGAAGGCAGCGACCTCCTCGAAGGTGGTTCTGGAAACGACATCATTTATGGCGGTCAAGACAACGATACCATCCGAGGCGGCGATGAAAATGACCTGCTATTTGGCGATAAAGGCAATGATGTCATTTTCGGCGGCACCGGCAACAACACCCTCACTGGCGGCGAAGGGTCCGATCAATTTGTCATTTCTCCGGGATTAGGATTTCTGCAACAAACGCGAAACTTAATTACCGACTTCACCGATGGGTCAGATTTCCTACTCTTAGCCGATGGCATTACCTTTGAAGACCTCGACATCCGCGAGGAATTTGATGCCACCGGGACTTTAAATACCCTCATTCTCGACCGACTCACCGGCACCGTTACCATTTTGCAAAATGTCAGTGCCAGCGCGATTACCCGGGATGATTTCCTACCCCCACTCGCACCGCCACCGCCACCACCACCACCGGAGTCCGTACCACTCCCAGACATCCCCACCCCTCCGATTGTCAATGTTCCAGTAATCCCCCAACCCCAACCCCAACCCCAACCCCAACCCCAGGAGAGTGTCATTCAATTTAGCAATGCCACCTACCTAATTAATGAGAATGGCACTCCCGAAGCGATGCTAGTCACGGTGACTCGCGGCAATAGTAGCGACGGGGTGGTTAGTGCCGATGTGGTTCTTCAAGGCAATCCGGGAACTGCAACAGCGGTAGACGATTATGATGCAACTATTTTCCCCGTTACTATCCGGTTTGCAGATGGAGATACTACCCCAAAACAGGTTATTATTCCCATCGTTAACGATACCCTTGCTGAAGATACAGAAACAATTAGCTTACAACTCGCCAATCTCACAGGTACTGCGGTTTTAGGCAGCCAATCTACAGCAACGGTGGAAATTATCGACGATGATAATCCAGGAGAGCTAGAGTTTGTCATTCCAACGGAAGGGAGTTTCCGAGTTAAGGAAGACGGAAGCCTGGTCCGAGAAGTCCAGGTCCGTCGAGTCAATGGCAGCAGCGGCGCGGTCAGCGCTGATGTCACTCTGGCTGCTGGTTCAGCGAGTACAAATCCACCCGCACAAGCGGGGATTGTGGGAGAGGATTTTGCGGCAGTTACGGTTCCCATCTCCTTTGCTGATGGGGAAACGGCAACTAAAACCATTACACTCCCAGCTACGGCAATTTTACGCGGGATAGTGGGTCAAGTAGATGGTCTCAAAATCGTCAACTTATCCTTGATAAATGGCACAGGTGGGGTAGGACTCAGTACCACTCCGGCACCCCTGCAAATTGAAGATATTGATCAACTGATTGTCAGTATTGAGGTGACTCCCCCGGGAAATGAGGCGTTTGAATCGGCGCAGGGGGACTTGGCACCCGAGGCGACCCGAGAAGGGGTGTTTACGATCGCCCTGCGAGATGCCAATGGTGCTCCAGTCCTTGCTCCTGCCGGGGGTTTAACGGTTTCCTATCGGGTGGATACCACTGCCCCGGCACAACCCACCGATCCCGAAGTCGCAGTCGAGGGTCAAGACTACAATGCCCTCTTAAATGGTGCAGCCTTCACCTTGGGGAGCAATACCGTCTTCATTCCCCAAGGAGCTTCCACTGCTGAGATTACCATCAATCCGATTGACGACAATTTGCCTGAAGGGAATGAATTCATTAAGGTCATCCTGAATCAAACGGCTGATTACAACATCGCTAGTGATAAGCAAGAAGGAGAAGTTATCCTGATCGATAATGACTCCCCGATTGTCCGCATCAGTCCAGCTACGGAACGGATTAAGGAAGGAGCCAGCCCTGAGACTGTCTTGACCATCTTTCGAGAAGATAGTGTTGGTAATCCGATCACCTCGGGAGCTTTGACTGTCAATTATGGAAGCGGCGGGACCGCAACCAATGCTGTAGATTATGACCAGTTGACTGGGCAAGCAGTGATTCCAGATGGTCAATCCTCGGTCACCGTTACGGTTCGGGCTTTGGATGATGATAATGCAGAACCCGATGAAACAGTCCGCGTAACTCTGCAAGGGTCAACGGATGCTACCCAGGTTTATGAAGTGAAACAGGGACAAGGCCAGAGTGTTGTTACCATTGAAGATAATGAGACTCCCCAAATCAGTGTAGTGGGACGGGCTGCAGATGTCTTGGCTGACCCTCCTACGGGTAACCAGTTCCAATTTATCCGGTTTGGCGATAAGGCTATCCCCCTGACGGTGAATTATACTGTCGCCGGGACGGCTCAATCGGGCATCGACTACACGGCATTACCCGGCACACTTAACTTTACTGCGGGACAAAGTTCGGTGTTGCTGCCGTTGACTCCTATTGACAATCCAAATGATGCTAATGCCAAGGTTGTCGAGATTCAGATAGTAGATGGAACGGTTTACGATATAGGGTTTGCTGGTACGGGCAATTTGCTGTTCTTAAACTAAGGGAACTCCAAAAAATAAAATAGCAATTGTAGGGTGGGCAATGCCCACCTTCTGTTCGGTGGGCATTGCCCACCCTACTCCTTTAACAACTGAATAGGAATGATTTATTTTTTGGAATACCCTAAGAAGAGCGTCTATTGGGGTTAACGCCCGTTAACCCTGACCCGTTTAGCCCAAGTCTCCCCAACCTTAAGAAGGGGAGACTCTGCGTCTTTTGTATCAATAGGTTAAGATCAAAATAACAAGCCTAGATTAAAACCTAGCCGGAAACCGCACCCCCTAATTTCATGACTTCTCAAGTTCTTGTCGAAAAGAAAAAGTTAGACCATCCACCTCGGGATATTCGCTATCTGGGCGATCGCGATCTGCGTCAGTCTGCCAAGCGCGTTGCTCAAGTGGATGCGGAGATCCGCCAACTGGTGCGGGAAATGCTCCAAAGTATGTACACTGCTGATGGCATTGGCTTGGCGGCCCCTCAAGTCGGGGTCCAAAAACAAGTGATTGTGGTAGATAGCGATTTAGAAAATCCGGCGACTCCTCCCCTTGTCTTGATCAATCCCGTCATTAAGAAATTCAGCGGCGATGCCTGTGTCTATCAAGAAGGCTGTCTGAGTATTCCCGGCGTTTATTTGGATGTCAAACGTCCCGAAATTATTGAAGTGACGTTTAAGGATGAACGGGGACGACCTCAAAAAATGACGGCAAACGGAATCATCTCTCGCTGCATTCAGCATGAGATGGATCACCTCAATGGTGTACTCTTTGTCGATCGCGTGGAAAACCAGTTGGCGCTGATTGAGGAACTTGGCAAACAAGGTTTTTCGACTAAAGATGTTAAATCCATGCTGTAGGAAAGAGTCAAGGGTTAACTACTAATAGCAATTGTAGCAATTGTAGGGTGGGCATTGCCCACGGAATAGAAGGTGGGCAATGCCCACCCTACTAATAGGGGTTAACCGTTTTTTAAGGGTTTACTTGTCACCTAGTAATACTGTAGTCATACTTTATTGGTCAGGGTTTCTCATGTTCATGTCTCCCAAAACTTCTCTCTTTCTGGGCGCTTCCTGTGTGGCGGCGATCGCCTCGGTGGGTTCGATTTTTGAACTCTCTTCTGGACAACCGGAACTCGGCGCAATTCCTACAGGCATCATTCTGGCAATTAGCGTTCCCAGTGTGGTTTTATTCTTCCTCGCAGCAGTCCGGGATGCCCGAGAGTCCCCCTAACTCGTGGATTCCCTCTCGGGTTGAGTCAGGACACCAAACCCGCTTTCCTTGCCTCTATCCTGACTCAAAAAACCCCGGGTTTCCCAGCTTTTACAATCCCAAATCTACCCCAATTCTATGGGCACAGGCAAACCCAGAAAAGGCCACCGCATTTAATCCTTGTCCGGGAAAGGTACTATCTCCGACACAGTACAACCCGGGAATCGAAGTTCGGTTAAATGGCATTCCCAACAATCCCCATAACTTGCGCCGAGGAATTGGTCCATAGGTCCCATCCACCCGATTTAAAAACCGCCGATGCGATCGCGGGGTTCCCACTTCCATATAATCCAATCCCGCATCTAAACCGGGAAAAATCTCTTCTAAGCGCTCAAGAATTCGTCCGGCAGTTTCTTCCTTCTTCTCTTCATACTCTTGAGAGGACATTCCCTCCCAATCCTTAATCCAACTGGGGGTAAAAGTATGAATGATATGATATCCGTCCGGCGCTAAACTCGGGTCCAAAAGGGTGGGAATCGACACGAAAATCGTCCCCTCTGGTTCTTCCATCTTTTTCCACTGGTCTAAGATAATATGATGACAAGCGGTATCCGGTGGCAATACCCCCGCTTCTACTCCTAAATGCAAACTAATAAAACTGGGGGATTTGCGATAGCGACTGTGCCAAGTTTCTTCTTTCTGCGGCAGTTCGCGATCGCCTAATAATTTGTCAAAGGTATCCCATCGCGTCGCATTCGAGACAATCCGTTTGGCCCGATATTCTGCTCCCGTGGTCAATTTTACCCCCACGGCGCGTCCTTTTTCTGTGATAATTTTATCGACCCGAGATTGATAGCGAATGCTACTTCCGGCGTTGACTAATCCTTCGGCCAATTTCTTAGCAATTTGTCCAACACCGCCTTTGGGATAATTAATGCCTCCATAGTGGCGATCGGAAAATACCATCCCGGCATTAATCATCGGGGTCATTTCTGCTGGAACCACGGACCAGCAATAGCATTCGATATCGATAAATTTCAGCAGGGCCGGATCTTTGATATACTTGCGGGCAATATCTCCGGCATTCAGGGGCAGATATTTGACTAACCCCAAACAGGCGAGGGGATGCTGGAAAAACACCTGCATCAGATAGCGCGGTTCTTCCAGGGAAAGTAACGGCATGGCATTGAGGCAGTTGAATACTTTCCAGCATTCATCATAAAATTGGCGAATCCCCTCCCGTTCATGGGGAAAGCGACTGCCTACTTCTTGCAAAAATTTGTCATAATCCCGATGAACTTCTAGGTCCAATCCTTCGGGTAGATGATAGTGGATCTGAACCGGATCCGGTAGGGTTTCTAGGTGGACCTTGACTGCATCCAGGGCGCGAGTCAGCAGGTTGGTGGTGCCTTGCTCTCCAAATCCGAAGATCATAGAGGCTCCTTGGTCAAAGCAATAGCCGTTGCGCTCAAAGGATCCAGAACTGCCTCCGGGAATGGTGTAGCTTTCCAGGACTAGGACCTTGGCTCCTTTGGCGGCGAGTTGGGTTGCGGTTACGAGTCCGCCAATGCCGGAACCGATAACGATAACATCAAAATTGTCAGTTTGGGGTGAGGTTGGGGTGGAAGCAACTACCATGAGTCGTGTCTTGCGATCGCCTAAAGGGTTATAAATCGGATATCTTCCAACATTGCACCGCACCCACATCACTGATCCCAGTCAGGTTTAAGGGACAGCCGGATGTGGGTTTCACAGACAATGCCGCAAGCTATGGGCTTATTTATTGTACGGGAATTTCTAGCCCAGGGGCGCGGTTTCCTGGTTATTGTTGCCTCCGGGTCATTAGCCCAGCGAGGCCCCAGGCTTTTCCCCCCAAAAGAAATACGGGACTAGCCGCTATTGCTGACCAATCCCGCCTGCCGATCCTTTTTGAGAGGAGAACACTTTAGTAATCTCAATATAGACTTATTGAAAATCTTTGTCAATACTTATTGAGAAGTTTTTTCAGGAAAATTTTTAGCCAATCTGCAAGTTAACAACAGGTAACGGAATCTGGGGCAGAATAACGATCGCCGAAGGATTAACAAAGCAGACGCAGAAGGCAGTACAATCGGTCTGGTCTCCAACCTAGAACAAGACAAGCGATCGCCTGTGAAAGCTCATGACCATACAAATGCGAGTTTATGTGCCGCCGCATCCGTTGATCAAGCATTGGCTTGGGGTGGCGCGGGATGCCGGAACCCCACCAGCCCTGTTTCGGAGTGCCATCACCGAATTAGGGCGCTGGCTAACCTATGAAGCCTGTCGCGACTGGTTGCCCGTCGTAGAAACCACCGTCGAAACCCCCTTGGCTCCTTGTGCCGCCACCTTTGTGAATCCGGAAGTGCCGGTGGTGGTGGTGCCGATTTTGCGTGCCGGATTAGCCCTGATGGAAGGGGTGCAACCCGTGCTCCCCTTGGCAGCGGTGTATCATTTGGGGATGGTTCGGGATGAAGAAACCCTGGAAGCGCGATGTTATTTAAACAAACTCCCGGACCAAATTAACCCCCAAACCCGAGTGCTGATTTGCGAACCGATGTTAGCAACAGGGGGGACAATTATGGCAACAATGGCGATGCTAACTGAGCGCGGTGTGGATCCGGGTCTGATTCGGATTTTGTCTGTGGTGGTGGCATCTCCGGCACTCCAAAAATTGAGTCAAGCCTATCCGAGTTTGAATATCTATACTGCTTGTATTGATGAGAGTCTCAATGAGAACGGTTATATCGTGCCTGGATTGGGAGATGCTGGCGATCGCGCCTTTGCAACTTGAGTCAACCCGACACACTAGCACCGCCTTCACAGAGCAATGACAAGCTGCCGGTGTGTCGCCCTATTGAGGTTTTCGCCGGAACTAAAGATGAGGAGAAAACCCGATCCAATATGTTATGATATCCAGCATTAGAAGGGTTCCGGGACCCAAGATTCCCAGGGTAGAAATTAATAAGCCACGAGTAAAAGCAGCAGCAACTCCAGACAGGGTAAGCCAATGAGTAATCGAGATAATTTTGCAGGCGGATTTTTACTGGGAACGATTTTAGGTGGCATCGTGGGTGGAGCGATCGGGGCGATCGTTGGTGCAAAACTAGCAGAAGATAATCAGCCACCGGAAAACGGGACCCGTCCCGAACCTAGACCCCGAAAGCTGAAAAAACGTCAGTTTGCCGAACAAGCGGGCATGGAAACTGCACGGCGTTCTTTGGAAAACAAAATCGCTCAACTCAATGAAACCATTGATGACGTGCGGCAACAACTGAACCATGTAAACGGTGCTGCCGTTGAGGAAACCGAGAGCGTTTCCGCCGTGGTGGAAGAATCCTAACGGGATTTAAACGTTGCCACGACTAGGCGATCGCCCGGTTCGTTAGAGATTCGGAAACCCGAAGGTCTAAAGATTCGGCGATCGACTACACTAAAAACAAGGCTCAATCGAGCTTATAATTCAGATAATCCAAGCAAATTAACCATAATGAATCCCGCACTAGACTTAATTTTCAGCACCCTAGCTGCATTTTTTCAAATTTATTTCGTCCTGTTGATCATTCGGATTCTCTTAAGCTGGTTTCCTAATGTCAACTGGTACGATCCACCGTTTTCCATTGTCAGTCAGCTAACGGATCCTTACCTGAATATTTTCCGTTCTTTTATTCCACCATTAGGGGGAATCGACTTATCCCCCATCTTGGCAATTTTTCTTTTGCAATTCATCGGGCAGTTCTTCAGCAGCTTATCGGGTCCGGCATTAGGGTTTTAATGCCCGGTATGCACCTCTTCCCTGTGGAAATTCCAATTCCCCAGTGACTCCGGACCACAAAAGCGGCGAAATCAGACTCGCCGCTTTTTGTTGAGGGATAGGAGGGAGTCAGAAGAGATTAAGATTAATCCAGACTGTTCTCATAGAGTAACGGTTTGACACGCCCGCTAAATCCCCGCGCCTTGAATTTTTCTAATTTGAATGGCGTGGGCAAATTTGCGGGAACGGAGATTCTGAACTCAAAATCGCTATTTCCGGGAGGGACAGACTGAATATTGCCGAGGCGGGTGCGATTGGGCATGATATTGTTGCCATTGGCATCATAAATTACGCCAAATACATCAGCATCATAAACGGGTTTACTAGAGGTATTTTTAGCGGTTCCGCTAATGATAAAGCAGTTGGCAGCGCTCATATCGCCACTGGCTACAATGCCCTCGGAGAGTTCTTCACCACAGTCTTTGTAGGCGATATTGGCAACTTGGATATCGGTCAGGGCTAAAGCGGGAGGACTAAAGAAGAACAAGCCGATCGCGATCGCCATTGGCATAATTATTCTCCTCCACTGGAAGAAGCGCCCGATTTTAGCCAGGGAGAGTTGCAGAGATTTGATCATCAGAACACCTCGGAATAGGGGATGGTTGGAATTAAACAAAATTAAAGATCGGCGGGATTTTCAAAAACAAAGAGAAGTAGGGTGGGCACTGCCCACCTACATTAAGGTGGGCAGTGCCCACCCTACAATTGCGCCAAAAATTGTACGCGAATAAACCAAGCTAAACCCTAGCTTACCGCGAAGGAGGGTCGGGGAAAAACCCTGGGGTTTCAGGGGATTAAGAAAGAGGGGTTATCCCCGCAAATACTGACGGAGTGCTTGGGCCATGATATCAACGGGGACCGGGCGATCGAGCCAAATTTGCAAGGCTGCGGCCCCTTGTTGGACTAACATTTCTGAACCATCGATCGCCTCTGCGCCCACGTACTGCGCCAGACGCAAAAATTCCGTAGGATTGGGGGTGTAAATCAAATCATAGGCGATCGCCCCTTTAGGTAGGGTGGCTATCAGGTCCGGCGTCACTGGCGATCGCCCCACATCCGGAGACATTCCCACCGGGGTGGAGTTCACCAGTAATCCCGCTTGGGGTATCAGTTGTGGCAGTTCTGACCAGTCATGGACCGAGAGATTGACCGGCCAAGGGTCATCCTGCCAACTGGTTTGAAATGCCTGTAATTTGTCCAAATTGCGGCCCACGACGCAGATTTTGGCACAGCCTAATTGGGCTAAACCGGCTACCACTGCCCTCGCTGCACCCCCAGCCCCTAAAATAACGGCGAGGGTTTGATTCCAGGGGCGATCGCAAGTCTGTAACGGGGCGAGAAATCCTTCCACATCGGTATTGGTGCCTGCCCATCCGGTGGGAGTACGCCAGACGGTGTTCACCGCGCCCACAGCTTGAGCAACGGGAGAAATCTCCGATAACAGAGGAATAATGGCTTGTTTGTGAGGGATGGTAATGCTAAATCCGCGCACCCCGACAGCAGCGAAACCGGCAATGGCGGTGGGTAAATCGGACGGTGCGATCGGCCAAGGCAAATAGACAAAATCTACTCCCATTTGGGCGATCGCGGCATTGTGCATCACCGGGGAAAGGGAATGCTTCACCGGATAGCCGATGACACCGAGTAATTGAGTTGTTCCTGTAATGATTGGCATGGGCTAAAAAAGCGGATTCCTGACACCTGTTCGTGAATACGGTTAGAGTAGGGTTCTATCTACTGTCCCGCCCCTTGATTTTATGTCACAATTTTGAATAAGAAGCGTAAATCTGTGCGATCGGGTCAGGGCTCTCAAGGGCTGGCGATTTGTAAAGCACTCAACATCAGGGAATTCTACCGAAATATTCGGGTTGTTCAGGTTAATCAGTGATTTGTACGTAGACAACCCTCTGCTGTCATACCCACTTCCAGCCGGTGGGATTGAGGGTTGAGGTTAGCGGCGCTATTTTGCTCTATTGGACTAGAAGTTTATTATGAAAAGACTCACCTATATTAGTAAGTTTTCCCGCACCCTCTCCCCTGACGAGATTGATGCGATCGGTCGCGTATCCAGTCAAAAAAATCAACAAGCAAATGTCACCGGAGTATTGTTTTGTTTGGACGGGATATTTTTTCAAGTCCTAGAAGGCGAAGCGGAGAAAATTGACCTAATCTATGAAAAAATTCTTACTGATGACCGTCATACGGATATTCTTTGCTTAAAATCTGAAGTGGAAGTCCAGGAAAGAATGTTTCCCGATTGGTCCATGCAAACGATTAACCTGGATGAAAATACTGATTTGTTAATTCGACCGATTAAGGTGTTATTGCAAACCCTCACGGAATCCCATCGCGTGTTAGAAAAGTACACCCAACCGAGTATTTTTAAAATTATTAGGCAAGGTACTAATCCTCTAACTATTCGGCCCAAAGCGGTAGAAAAAATTGTATTTTTTAGCGATATCGTCTCGTTTTCTACCTTTGCGGAGAAACTGCCGGTGGAAGAGGTGATCTCTGTCGTGAATAGTTATTTTTCAATTTGTACGGCAATCATTACCCGGCAGGGGGGAGAGGTGACTAAGTTTATCGGGGATTGCGTGATGGCTTATTTTGATGGGGACTGTGCGGATGAAGCTCTCCAAGCCAGTTTAGATATTTTGAAGGAATTGGAAAATTTACGAAATGCTGCGCCGGAAGGGAGTCCGTTGCGGGTGCTCTACAGTGGGATTGGTTTAGCTAAAGGGAAAGTGATTGAGGGTAATATTGGGTCAGAGGTGAAGATGGATTATACTATATTAGGGGATGCGGTGAATGTCGCGGCTCGTTTGGAAGCGTTAACGCGGCAGCTTTCCCAAGCTCTGGTTTTTTCAGGTGAGGTCAAAAATAGTGCCACGAAAGCTTGGAATTTTATCTGGCTTTCTGATGCGGAATTGAAAGGGAAATCGGAATCGATAGATATTTATTCCATTGATAATGAAATGACGCGAAAATCCAGCGGGGGATTGGAAATTGCGCGGAATATTGGGCATTATTTGGAACGAGTAGGCGATCGCCAACCCAGTCAGATTTTTGGGATGAAAAGTTTGCCATTATAGCGGTTCGGTGGCCTCATGAGGTACAGATATTTAGAGGAGTGCGAGCATCTTGCTCGCTCTTGTCAAGAGCGAGCAAGATGTTTGTGCTGACGCACACGCTACGCCGCACAGCGAAGCCCGGGCTCAGGCTTTACGCACTCCAAAAATGTCCGCGAATAACTGTGGGAAA
>NZ_JAFLQW010000004.1 GCF_017313335.1 Phormidium pseudopriestleyi FRX01
ATGATTGACCTTTATACCTTTACGACGCCCAATGGACGCAAGGTTTCTATTCTGTTAGAAGAGTTGAATATTTCCTACAATGTCCATAAAATTGATATTACCCAAGGGCAGCAATTTTTACCAGATTTTGTGGCGATTAATCCCAATAGCAAAATTCCGGCAATTATCGACCATGATACAGAAATGACTGTGTTTGAATCGGGGGCTATCTTGATGTATTTGGCGGAAAAAATGGGGAAATTGCTGCCAACAGAGACTAAATCTCGCTATCAAGTGATGGAGTGTTTGATGTTTCAGATGGCAAGTGTGGGTCCGATGTTTGGGCAGTTTAATCATTTTAATCGGTTTGCGCCGGAAAAAGTTCCTTATGCGATCGCCCGTTATGAGCAAGAAACTTTGCGATTATATGGGGTATTAAACGGACAATTGGCCGATCGCCCCTATATTGCGGGGGAGGATTACTCCATTGCGGATATTGCGCTTTATCCCTGGGTAGCGAGTTACGAGTTTATGGGGTTGACTTTGGAAAAACACCCCCATCTGAAGCACTGGGTAGAAATACTACAGGAACGTCCGGCAGTTCAACGGGGTATGGCAGTCCCTGCATAAATTACTCTTTTTTAAGAGAAAATTGCGCCGGAGAATAGGGGATGGCAGGGAGGACTTTAGTCGTGACACAAAAGCGGGGATAACGACTTCAGTCGTTACTACAAACCTTGGAGAGTGCCTTTGAGGGTTGATTTGATAAAGTTTGTTATGCTGGGATTATCTGTCCACTAGGATAATTACTGGTATGCACCGTTTTCTGACCGGATCGTTAAAAATTGAACGGTTAAACGTGGCGATCGCCGATTTACCCACCCATCTGATCGGGACAAAATTAGTCCAGTTATCGGATTTTCATTATGAAAAGGAGGGATTGTCAGATAAACTATTGGCCGAGGCGATCGCGGCGTCCAATCATGCCGACCCCGATTTGGTCCTGCTGACTGGGGACTATGTAACCCTGAATCCTGACTGCATTTACCCTTTGACATTGCAACTCAAGCATCTCCAAAGTCGCCGGGGTATCTATGGTATTTTAGGCAACCATGATATCAATTTGCCTCACTCCAAATCAACCATTATTGCAGCATTCGAGAGGATTGGAATTCCTATTCTCTGGAACGAATTGGTCTATCCTTTAGGGTCAGGTTTAGCGGTGGTGGGAATGGCAGAGGTGCAGTCGGGTCAGTTTAATGCTCAGGCAGTTTTTCCCAGGATTAATGAATCAATTCCCCGGATTATTCTCTCCCATAATCCCGATACAGCAACTTATTTGCAAACACTTCGGGTTGATTTACAGCTATCCGGTCATACTCATGGGGGGCAAATTATTTTACCCATAATTGGGCCAATTCCTGCTTATTTGAAAACCCTGCGTGAACGAATTCCTGAATCCTGGAGACAATGGATTCCTTATCTGTCAAAAGACTGTTATAAAATTGTGGAGCGATGGGATTGGTCTCAAGGATTGCATCAGGTTGGAAACAATCAACTTTATGTGAGTCGAGGATTGGGGACTTATTTCCCGGGACGGCTATTTTGTCCCCCAGAAGTTACGATTATTACTTTGCAGGGACATCCGGATAAAAAGAGGGAATAAAACCGTTTTTTCACCCTAGGATATCCCCGAATAAAAATCTCTCAGAGTGCTGTTTACAAGGTTCTGCATCGAAACTAAAAAAAATGTAATGGACGGGTATGAAAAAAGATTGTATGGATGCGGTAAGACCGATCGCTTTACTGAGTGCCGTGGCGATCGCCACCCTGGGTTGGATGACAAGATTGGAGGGTTCCGAACCCCCTTATGCCATGATTCCGGCCATCAACATGAGCGTTCAGACAGCCATCAGTCCACCGTGGATAACTTTGAATGGAACAGTAGAAAATCCGGGGGTTACTAAACCCATCATCGCCGCCAATACTCGCTTTGGTATCAAGTTATTTTCTCAAATTTATCAGCAACAAAAGGCCAAGAATATTTTTATTTCTCCCTTAAGTTTGACTCTAGCTTTACAAATGCTCAATGGGGGTGCAACAGGAGCAACTCACGAGGCGATCGCCTCAGTTTTGGAAACTCCAGGGATGGACCAAGGGCAAATTGACCTCACCCTATCCGCACTCCAAACTCACCTCAAGGAAATAGATTCAGAAGTAGAATTAGCCATTGCTAATTCTTTTTGGATGAGGCAAAATAGCTCTTTTAATGCTAATTTTATTCAAAGGAATGAAACCAGTTATCACGCCCTAACTCGTGAAATTGATTTTAGTAGCCCTGCTATTGCCGCCCCCGTAATTAATGGGTGGGTAGCCGAAGAAACTCGTCAAAAAATAGACCATATTTTAGAACCTAATGATTTCGATAGCACTACTATTGCCCTGTTACTAAATGCTATTTACTTTAAATCGGCCTGGTTGAGTCCATTTTCTGAATCTGATACTCGTGAGTATCCATTTGCCTTAGCTGATGGACAGATGAAACCTCATCCCCTGATGTTTCAAACCCAAGAGTTTGCTTACTATGAAAATGACTTGTTCCAGGCGATCGCCTTGCCATACGGCAATACAGCAGAAGTAAATTTATATATTTTTCTGCCTAATCCTGAAGTGGGTTTAGATTTATTTTTAGAGCAATTGAATCCCGAAAACTGGAATTTATGGCTGAAAGAATATTGGGAAAATAAACCTGTAAAATTGGGACTGCCCCGGTTTAAAATAGAATATGATATTGAACTCAAAGATATTCTAACTGCGATGAATATGGGGATAGCTTTTAGCCCCCAAGCAGATTTTAGCTCAATTACTCCCGAGCCTTTCTGGATTAGTAAAATTAAGCATAAAACATTTTTGGAGGTGAATGAACAAGGAACGGAAGCATCGGCAGTAACGGGAATATTGGGGACTCGCAGTGGGCCAGTGGAAATGATTATCGATCGCCCTTTCTTTTTTGCAATTCGGGATGATACGACCGGAACTTTGCTGTTTATGGGAACTTTAGTTAATCCGATGCTTTAAATCTTCTAAATTAGTCAAGCAATTTTTAATAATTCTGCTCATATAATTAAGGAGTGGGAGCATCTTTTTCTCTGGCTATAGCAAGGAAGGAAGATGCTCCCACGGACATTGAGAACGACTGAAGTCGTTACTACAAACATGGAGAAGATTAACGCGAGTTGCTGACGGGTTCAACGTAGTTAATATTGGCGCGAATGAAACAATTGCTCGTTTGTTCGGGACCATTGCTACTTTCTACAAAGATCCAGGTTTGATTGTTGGAATCAAAAGTGAGGATAAACCCACCGGGAGAAAGTGCCGCTTGGAAGGTAGAATCGGGGGGTAATGTTCCTGTTACGGGCCAACTGCCGATATTTAAGGCACCAGCAGAGGGATTCCACACTTCGATAATAGTCCGATCGCCCATGCGACAGTTCAAACCGTTGGGGTCTGGGTCTACAACTCGCCAATTAATATGGTTAGATTTACCTGTATAATCCCCTTGGGCATTGGTTTGAGGTAAAACCGAGGAGGCGATCGGCATTTCATCCGGTGTGTCGCTGCCGCGATCGTCCTGAATCGGGGGTGAACTGGGATTGACTACAGGAGACTGGGGAGATTGAGAGGATTGGGGGGATGTAGTACAACTTACCGTACTCAGGGTGACAAGTGCCAGTAAAAGCGGTAAACCTAGGGGCTTAAATCTACCCTGATTGTTGCCCAATTCAGTCAGAGTTTTCCAAAAATAATCCAAATACATAACTTTCCGTTTCGCAATGCTAAATCAGTGAATAGTTCAATTTTCTGTTCCTCAGACTTAATTCGGGATATCCTGATTCCCGAGTCTGATTTATTGCCGGAATAATCCCACAAAAAATCTAGTCAGGGCATGAAGATGAGGACGATTCACCCCCGGACCCAAATCGATACCCTTTACCATAAACCGTATGAATTAATGGCACCTCCCCTGGAGCTTCAATTTTGCGTCGGAGTAGGCGAATTTGGGCCGCGAGGACGTTGCTGCTGGGTTTTTCTCCTGTAGGCCACAAATGTTGATAAATTTCGCTGTGGGTGAGTAATTGTCCGCTGTGGCGCATCAAATATTCCAGCAGAGTGCTTTCTTTCTCCGAGAGTTCAATGGTACGCCCCCCTCGGTAAGCTAACTGGTTGTCGAGGTCGAGTTCCAAATCATCCCGGTGGAGATGAGTCTCAGGGTTTGGGGTTTTCTGGGTGGCCGATCGCCGCAGTTGTGCGCGAACTCTCGCTAATAATTCTAGCAATTCAAAGGGTTTTACTAGATAATCATCCGCCCCAGCATCGAGTCCTTGAACGCGATCGTCTAAAGTATCTTTCGCCGTCAGAAATAGAACCGGCGTCACATCCCCTTGACGACGGATTTCCTGGCAAATAGCTAATCCAGATTGGTGGGGTAACATCCAATCTAAAATCAGCAAGTCATATCCCCCTTGCCGCGCTAATTCGGCCCCGGTTGCGCCATCGGAGGCGACTTCTACTTGATATCCTTCCCGAGTCAGGACCCGAGTTAGGGGTTCCGTGAGTTGGACTTCATCATCCACTAAGAGAATTCGCATTTGTTTGATTGGTAATGGTTGAGGGGTGGTTGGGGAGGGTGCATCCGATGTTTGGACAGTCTGCCCTCATCCCCCACCAGCCCCATTCTCCCGTTGCGGATTGAGGGTTAGATTCAGAAATTTTCCCCGAGGGCGTTTGTCCAGTAACGGTTAGAAACGGAGTTTGTTGACAACATTGATGTCTGCTTTGCCGCCAATGAGGGCCAGAACCCTGGTTGGTTGTCCCCATTCCCCGGTAAAATCTAAGACCGATAATTCTAATTTTGTCTTATGCTGACCGTTGCTTTACCGAAAGGATCGTTGTTAACCGATAGCATCCGACTGTTGCAGTCGGTGGGATTGGATTTTAGTGCATTTCTGGATTCGTCGAATCGACAGTTACAAATTTTAGACCCCACGGGGACCGCCAGGGCGCTGTTGGTGAGGACCCATGATGTGCCGGTTTATGTGGAGTACGGTCAAGCGCAGTTGGGGGTTGCCGGTTATGATGTGTTGCGGGAAAAACAGCCGCGAGTGGCCCAAGTGCTCGATTTGGGATTTGGCAAATGTCGGTTGTCGGTGGCGGTGAAGGAGTCGAGTCCCTACCGGCGATCGCTGGATTTACCGGCCCACGGACGAGTTGCCAGTAAGTTCGTCCATTGTGCGAGGGAATACTTTCAACGGTTGGATTTGCCGGTGGAAATCGTTCCTCTGTCGGGTTCTGTGGAACTGGGACCGATTACGGGGATGTCTGAGGCGATCGTTGATTTGGTCTCCACGGGACGGACTCTCAAGGAAAATGGCCTGATTGAAATGGAGGTGTTATTTGAGAGTTCGGCTAGATTGATTGCCCATCCGATTAGCTATCGTCTGAATACCGATGGCATCGGCGATCGCATTGCCGCCATCCGCGAAATGACGAGAACCGCAGTGTAATCCCTAGGATCCGCAAGGGCGATCGCCTCTGGGGTTGCGTTAGAGTGGGATGACATCTGTTTTCCATTGTCCATAAGGTTTATTGATGACTCGCTTATCACCGCCCCCAACTCCCAAAGAAGGTCGATCGCGCCGTCGTGAAAATGATTGGCGTTTATTTCTGCGTTTGGTGCCTTATGCCCGTCGCAGTAGCCGTCTGTTGGGGATTTCCCTGATATTATTAGTTCCCTTAGCCTTTGCAGGTGCCGTCCAACCGATTATTATCGGTCAGACGATTTCCTTGATCCGGAGTGAACCCACGAATCTTGAGTTTTTGACAACAATGACCCTCAGACAAGGTTTAAATCTCCTTTCTGGGTTGCTATTGTTCACGATTACTGTGCGATTTGCCTTACAAGCGATTCAGTCCTATTTCGTTCAAGAAATCGGACAAAAAATCACTGCCGATATTCGCAATGATTTGTTCGATCATGTCACCTCGTTGGCGGTCCGGTTTTTTGATCGCACTCCTGTCGGACGTTTGATTACCCGCCTGACTAGCGATGTAGAAGCCCTCGGCGAGGTTTTTTCTACTGGGGCAGTTGGGGTAATCACGGACTTATTTTCCATTGCGATCGTCTTAATCATCATGTTCTATCGGCAATGGCAACTGGCACTCCTGCTATTGCTGTTGCTGATTCCCGTTGCTTCCTTAATTATTTATTTCCAACAACAATATCGCAAAGAGAACTATAAAGCGCGAGAAGAACTCTCCTCCCTCAACTCTAAGTTACAAGAAAATATTGTCGGCGTTGGCGTGGTCCAAATCTTTCGCCGGGAAGCCTTTAATGCGGAAATTTTCCGGGTTAATAACCAGCGTTATATTAAAGCGGTTGACAAAACCATTTTTTATGATTCGGCTGTCTCTGCTACCTTAGAATGGATTGCCTTTGTGGCGATCGCCGGAGTCTTGTGGTTAGGGGGTCAACTGGTGATCGGTGATACCATGACAGTCGGAAAATTAGCGGAATTTATCCTATTTTCCCAACGCTTATTTGACCCTCTGCGTCAATTTGCCGATAAATTTACCGCCATTCAAGCGGGATTTACCTCCATTGAACGAATTAGCGATATTTTCAACGAAACCATCGAAATTCGCGATCCGGATGTCAAAGAACGGGCAGTGGGTGACCCGTGGCAAGGTGCCGCCTCGGGGAAAAGTGCTCCGGCGATCTATGACTCTCACCCTCATGCCGGAGAAATTCGCTTCCAGAATGTTTCTTTTGCCTATAAAAATGATGCTTATGTTCTCAAAAACCTCGACTTTACCATCAAACCCGGTGAAAAAGTCGCCCTAGTCGGTCCCACTGGGGCTGGAAAAAGTTCAATTGTCCGGTTGTTGTGTCGTCTCTACGAAGCGAGTCAAGGTCAAATTCTCGTCGATGGCGTCAATGTTCGAGATATGCGCCAAGCCGAATTACGCCAGCACATCGGGGTCATTCTCCAGGATGGTTTTTTGTTCGCTGGGGATGTTAAAAGTAATATCGGCCTCGGAGAAACCTATAGCCTAGCGGAGATTCAATCCGCTGCCGAACGAACCAATGTGGCGAGTTTTATTGAGGATTTACCCCAAGGATACAATACCCAATTACGGGAACGGGGGACTAATTTATCCGGGGGACAAAAGCAACTGTTAGCTTTTGCTAGGGCAGCGATTCGCAATCCTAAAATTTTAGTGCTAGATGAAGCAACTGCCAGTTTAGATGTCGGAACCGAGTCGTTAATTCAAGATGCCTTAGACCATTTATTACAGGACCGCACAGCGATTATTATCGCCCACCGTCTCTCGACGATTAAAAATGTCGATCGCATTCTAGTCCTCAAGCAAGGTCAACTGGTGGAACAAGGTAGTCATGAGGAATTACTCCAACAAGGTGGACTCTATGCCGGTTTATATCAGTTACAGATGTTAGGAAAGTAAGGATATTTTCCCCGTTCGTAGTAACGCCTTCAGGCGTTCTCTTTCTGAGTTCGTAGTAACTTCAGGCGTTACTACGAACTTTGAGGAAATTGATTTGGAGCGCAAAAGCTTATATATATTTCGGCACAGATTTCCATGATACTAATATACACAAAATACGATCGCCTGTCAAGAGGCGATCGCCTTTTTTTGTGAGTTAGCTCAAGATTGGTACAATGTGGTATAACTCAGCTAAACCTTCAAGCCAATCGGTCAAGCCTGGATTTCATGTAACAAGGCTTGGAATCGGAGGTCGTGACGAATCGAGTCCCAGGTTCCATCCAGACGAGTGCGTTCTTGACATTGCTCTGGGGCTTGAGAAATATAAGAATGCAAATGTTCGATCGCCCGTTCAATTTGACCGAGGAGGAGATGACAGGTGGCCTTGGCATAATGGACTTCGGGAAAATCGGCCTCAATATCCAGGGCCTCGGCATAGTTGGCGATCGCCTTTTCATACCGGCCAAACCGTTGCCAGGTTTCCCCGCGACGATACCAGGCCCAGGGATCATTCGGACGGAGGTCTAACGCGCAGTCATAACTATCTAGCGCTTCTTCATAGCGATTGTGTTTTGCTAAGACTTCCCCGCGACGATACCAGACCCAATAGTCATCCCGGCGTTCTTTTAGGGCCTGGTCAAAGCTGGCGATCGCCTCTTCAACCTGTCCGAGTTCTCCTAACGCTTTACCCCGTTGATACCAGGCCCAATAGTCCCGTGACCGCAATTCTAGGGCTTTATCGTAATTAGCAACGGCCTCTTCATGGCAGTTGATATGTCTTAAGGCATTCCCCCGGCGATACCAGGCCCAATAATCATTGGGTTTGCTTTCCAGTGCCTGATCATAGGAGGCAACGGCCTCTTGATAGCGTTCGATGGCCGCTAGTGCATTGGCGCGTTCATAACAGGCCCAATAATCATTGGGTCGGACTTCCAGGGCGTTGTTATAGCTGGCGATCGCCTCTTCATACCGTTTCGAGTCATGGAGAACGCTGGCCCGCTTATACCACTCTTGATAATCCTTCGGTGGGTCTGCTGATTCGGGCTTGAGTGCAGTCGCTGTCGCACTGTTCCCTAGATCTATTGAATTGTCTAATCCCATTGAGTCTTGATTTTCGCTCATAATAGCGCTCCAAAGCAGAAAATATCTGCGCTTTGTGGATTTGTTCCCTCGATTCGGGCTATCTTTTTGCCATTTAGCTGCTTGTCTGCCCTTTCGATAAGCGTTTATACTGACTTGGCTAGAATTTTAATCCGAGGTTTCTGGGGGTCCATTCACTGTAAATCCCCTCTAGAATCTTAAGGGATTTTTGACCCTTTATATTGAATTAAATTTATATTTTTCTTTCACGAATTAAACGCACTTTATTCCCCAATTTTAGAGAAGTTTTGTCAGTAAATCTTGACAATTTTAAGCCGATGAATCATGAGTTTCCTTGATACCCTAGACAGGGGATGAAACGTGAAAAATTTAGGCCAGTGTTTTTCAACGTTCCACCCCAAGAGTCTAAACTCTTAG
>NZ_JAFLQW010000244.1 GCF_017313335.1 Phormidium pseudopriestleyi FRX01
AACCCATCGATATCAGCCAGATTCAGGATGAGTTCGCTTCAGGAACCCCCTTGAAGGTAAGGCAGGGGATCGGTTAATCCCAATTCTGTAAATGCGGCTAAACGTAACTGACAAGAGTCACAGACTCCACAAGGGCGATCGCCTCCAGCATAACAGGACCAGGTTTTCTCCCAGGGAACCCCTAAGCGATTCCCCAGTTGGATGATTTCGGTTTTTTTCAGATCAATCAGAGGGGTGACAATTTCCGTTGTCTCGGATTCTCTCCCCTGTTTCGTCCCGAGTCGAAAGACATTCTGCATCGCTTGGATGTAGTCGGGACGGCAGTCAGGATAGCCGGAATAGTCGATCGCATTCACCCCAATGTAAACCCGACGGGCATCGGTAGCTTCGGCGTAGGCGAGAGCAAAGCTCAGAAAGATGGTATTTCGAGCGGGAACGTAGGTAGAGGGAATACTCTGAGCCATTTCCTCCAGGGAGCGATCGCAGGGGAGGTCGATTTTGTCGTCGGTGAGGGCGGACCCTCCCCACTGGCGCAAGTCAAAGGAGACGATTTGATGTTCTGCAACCCCTGCCGATTGGGCGATCGCCCTTGCCGCCTCCAGTTCCCGACGATGCCGTTGCTGGTAGTCAAAAGAAATCGCATAACAGGTGTAGCCATCAGCTTTGGCTTGGTAGAGAACCGTGGAGGAGTCCAATCCTCCAGATAATAAAATAACTGCTTTCACGCTTTTTTCTGGGTTAGCCTTTTCTACTATTCTGGCAGGGAGTGGAATGCGATCGGCCCTGAACCTTCCTCTAGGTCCGAGGACTCCACTCCTTCCCTCGGTTGGACCACCTGCAATAAATGTTTACATTTTCCCGTAATTACCTTCATTTTAGTAACATTTTGTATCGTTTTGAAATGATACTTTATGGATTTTTTCTTGCTGATTCGTTAAGCTAAAAAAAAGACGGAGCGGTAGAGGAAAATTTATGGCAACTAATCCGACAGTTACAATCAAACAACCGATGTGGCAAACCATCGTCCTATTCAGCCTGGGGTTCTGGCTGAGTGCCTGCCTGTTGCTCGATCTGGTCATTCTGCCGAGTATGTATGCAGCAGGAATGATGAAAACAGCCGGGTTTGCTTCCGCAGGTTATCTGCTATTTGGAATGTTTAATCGGATTGAATTATTATGTGCTGCGTTAGTTTTGACCGGAATTCTCACAGTAGTTAAACGGCATCAATTTAACGAAAAGTGGACCATTCCTGCTATTATCCTATCCATTATCCTGCTCTTCGTTGTGTTGATTGATACCTATACCTTAACGCCGCAAATGAGCGCTTTGGCGATGCAACTGAATGTATTTGAGCCAGTCCAAGCCATTCCCCCAGTTATGAATCAAATGCAGCAAGGGTATTGGATGCTGGAACTGTTTAAACTGGGTAGCAGCGGCATTTTGCTGAGTTGGATGTATCGCAATCAACAACAACGCCTCGCTTCGTAAGGGTTTTGGGATAGAAATTTTAAGTCAGCAAAAGGCCCCCAGATACCTGGGGGCTTTTGCTTATGCTCAGGGAATTTTGGCCAAACCCAACACCCTTTAAGGGTATTCCAACAAATAAATCATCCAAATTCTTAAGGACTTAAAAATACTCTTGTAGCGGGCTTTGGCAGGCTTCGTCCGCGAGTGCCCCACCATGCTCATGTGTGGGTTTTGGATATTTTATTTTTTGGAGTTCCCTAATTGAATAAAGTAATGCGAGGTTGTAATATCTGGAGCCGGTTTAATCGCTGTCTGAGAGGGCAATTGCGGGGGTTTCGGCTTCGGAGGAAAAGTCTTCTTCGTCCTCTTGTTCTTTGCCGAACAATAAACGCAGGGCCATGATTGCAAAACCCACCGCAGCGATCGCCTTGAGCAAATGGGCAGGAAGGAGTTGCGCGGCACCTTCTCCGACTAAAACGCCTAACAAACTGGCTAAAAGAAGTGCGCCAGCCGTCCCGAAAAATACCGACTGAGGGAATTTTGAGCTACCCCCGAGGGCGATCGCCGCGACTTGGCTTTTGTCTCCTAATTCTGCTAAAAAAATCGTGATAAAACTTACGCCGAGAAGTTGCCAGTCCATAGTCTGCTATCCTGCTTAATTTTTTTAAAGGGTCCCGAAAAACGAGGGAAATGGTGGGGCAAACTGATGAGTGGAATTTAATGCAGAATATCCCACACCAGCATTGCAGAGACAACCAGCAGCACAACTCCCGCTGATTTTTCGAGGGTTTTAGGCGAGATGCGACTTGCTAACCAGCGACCGAGGAGGACCCCTAATAAGCTGGTCGCTACCAATGCAGAACCTGCACCGGCAAAGACAATCCAGGGAGATTGGGATTCAGCGGTCATTAACAGGGTGGCGACTTGTGTTTTGTCTCCTAATTCAGCCAGGAAAATGGTCACGAAGGTGGAAGCGAAAACACTCCAGGCTCCCTGACGGGCTTTAGGCGATCGCGTTTTTGGTGCAGTCTGGGGTGATGGGGTGGGTGGGAGTTGTTCTAGGGAAGTGGGTAGGGTTAGAGCGCGTTCTAGGCAGGCTTCCGCATCGGAGGGGACGGGAGACAAGGTGGGAAGGGTCTCGGTCGCATCGGTGACAGAAGAAGTGTTTGCTGGCATGGAGGGTAACCGCTGTAGTTTTTTAATTTATCTTTCATTATTCCCGACTCTCCCCCAAAAAATCAACCGAAAGGTAGAGGAGAGGTTCCCTATAACCCCGCCCTCTACCCAGAGGAATACTACGGAGGAGATAGAAATCGCTCAAAAGAGAACCAGAGAAGCGGCTTAATCTAGGGGGGGCAGTTCCAGGAGGGAAACCCCAACGGCTTGATTAAACCGGAGCATTTCCAAGCTGCGATCGCCGTGAACGGCCTCGATTTGCTGCTGACAGCATTCGATGGCAAATTCGTCTAATTCCTCGGGTTCAATGCCGTACATTTCCTCAAAGACATCCGGGAGGACCCGACAGAAGCGGGGGCGATCGTCATAAATCGTACATTCCCGGTTGAGCTGATCCAGATGGATGCACCATCCATCTGGCCCTACCATACTCAGATATAAGGCCAAATCTTCCGGGGATAGATACTCAGCCAACTCTGGACGTTCCTCTGGATCCAGATGACAGCACGCTCCACACTGCTTGACACAACGCCAACTCGCCACGGTTAAACACCCCATATAAAACCCTCATGCCTTTTCACAATAGCGCTTTTTACTCCCCGATCGCCGGGGAGTCTCCGTGGCGGGGGCAAATAAAAACTCGGTCTAGGTTCATCTTTTTTTCAGATTTTTGTAAACTTCCTTAAAAAAATGAGCCATTCACTTGATAAAATTGTATGCGGATTTTGATTTACAGTGCGGCAAATCCCCTCTCCCATTCGGGGTAGGGTAAAGCGCTGTTAGTTTTAGATATCTACTCAGAAAGGCATCGTTGGGAGGAAAAATGGATTTTTTAAGTAGTTTTGCAAGTAACCTCAATCTGGAAGTAATTCTTCAACTCACTTTCGTGGGATTGATCTTGATTGCAGGTCCAGTTGTCATCTTTTTGCTGGCATTTCGCGGCGGCGATATGTAACAGGCAGGGGATCGAATCACCGCTGCATAAACTCTGTAGCGCTTGCTTTTTCGGGCTTTTTTGTCAAAATCCCAGCTTAGATAAGGGCGATCGCCAATCAAGTCGGGATGTCGGTGTCAAACCCTGCCCCTTGCAGTGTTTTGTCCTTGACGCTCAGTCCCGTGGATAGGTACTCCCTCTGGAGTCCCCTGTAGGACCCTTGATTGCCAACGCCAAGCCTAGAAACTCACCCCTGCACAAAAAGCCTGGGAGAATGGCTCCAGTAAGACTCCGGTGGAGTCTTGCTTTTTCCTAACTCCCAGGGCTTAATGTAGGGTTCTCGAAATTCTCTTCAGGGATCAAAATTTCCCAAAGGGCGATCGCTCAATTGAGTTTTCAATGTTCCCTATAACCCAGGCTACCGGCCTCGGATTGATCACGGTCCATTTCACTGCACCCGGTGTTCAGTGAAATAATGGAGATAGAAATTTGGCTTGAACAGCTTAAAGCACCGAAAACTATCGGGATGAGATCTGGCTCAATAGCCCTGATTCTTCCATCAACTGTTTCAACCGCAAGTATGCCTCTTCTGCTGTCAGGGGTTGAGAGTCGTTCTCACTGGGTAAATAAAATTGACGCTGTTGACCCTGATAGTGAACCATAAAACTAGAGATCACCCCTAAAGAAACGGTGGTTTCTGCAAGTTCTTCTACTGCATCAGATAAGCTATTCTGTTCAGCAAACCATTGTTGACTCATATTCGCCTCTTTAATGCTACAATCGCTCTGGACGGACACAGGAGACTGTAAAAATTGGTCATTCTGTGTCTGTTCTATTGGTTGGCTTAACCCCGGTGGGGAAGCGTAGCCGTTCATCAGGTCCCGTCCCCAAATGACTACTTTAAGAATTCCCGAATTTAGGACAATTGGATCAACCCTTAGATTTCATTTTACTCCGAATTTAGAACCTTAATTCTGAATCAAACTGTTGGGCAAGCGCACCGATTGGCGTCCTAATTTCACAGTTTTGGGGACCTCTATCACCGGACTGCGACCCTTGCCGGAACCTCTTGGTGATGATCGCAAATCTGTTCTACCACTGGAAACAAACTTCATGAGTTGATCTCGGGTTTGATAGAATCTCAGCCCAGAAAGTCCAGTGCAATACCGTCTGACTCCGATACTAATCTTGATGATTCATTAAGAACGTAGTATCGAGGTAATTCATGAATTCCCCTGACCTGGGGAGACTAGATGAGTTAGAAGTTGAAGTCAACAGGGGTTTAGACTCACTATAGAGTTAAATTTATCCCGACGACCCTTGTTCCCTAGGATAAGGGGTTTTGGACCCTAATATTTCTATCTGAAGACAGGGGTGGATGTAACGTACTAACGTAGCGACGGATACGAGGGCGTTATTGGCGATCGCCTGGAGTCCTGTAAAAGCAGTTTTTTACCCTTGAAACGGTTACAGAGAATGACATCCCTAGGGTGAATTGACCGGGGGATAGGTTGGGGAATGATGATAATTTGAACAAGATATCCAAAACTTGAATTGCGGCAAAACAAGAGAAAGCACCGTTAAAATTGGTCCTTTCTGGGGGATAATAAAGAAGAGAGACCCGGTTAATTTCCAAGTCTCTCTCTGTTTTTAATGAATGATTTAGGATTATTCTACAACGTGAGCTTCACTGGGTTGAAGTTGCTTCATAGTCTGATTCAGGTTGTTTAATAATTCTTGAATCGTTAAGGGCTTAATAAAATAATAATTCGCCTTTAAACTCTTAATAATTTCTAGCTCTAGTGGCTCGATATAGCTACTCATGAGGATAACAGGTAAGTGTTTCAGATGAGCCGTTTGTCGAATCCAAGCCAGCAATTCTAATCCGGACAAATGGGGCATATTGATATCGGAGAGAATCAAATCCGGTAACTGACCGGACTCCTGGCGATCGCCTGAATTTCCCTGATTCCGAGAGAGGTAATCGATAGCTTCCTGCCCATCATTGACTGTCTTTATTTCCGCTTCGGCCCAAAAAGTCGAATGTTCCCAGGTGAGTTTTAAGATATTGGCATAAGCGAGATTATCTTCAACAATTAATATTTTTTTGCGCGTGGCTACTCGATTCATAAGTCCATTCCTCTCCATTTATTTATTTATTGTTGATGTCCGGTAGAGATACTTTCTACTTGGAATGAATAGAAATTAGGTTACAGGGAAAATAATTTCTATCTAAAAAATTAATAAGCTGATGTTGACGATGATTTTCAAGGGAAATTCATGAGACTCCTAATCCAATTTTTGCGAAATAAATATTTAATATCTGATTCAGACAAAATAATTTATCTCATTTTAAGTGCCAAATAATTGGAAAATAAGCCTTACTGTTTACTCACTTTTACTGACTATATACTGACTCTAAGCCCAGGAAAAAGTTTCCTGTTTTAAGGAAACTTGATTCTGTTAAGAGCCGAATTTACTTCGTAAAAATTAAGTATCTTCATAGATTCTAAGACCCAGACTAGAGTTCATCCTCTATCCCGAGAGAGAATTATTCTTGATTTTTTTTTGTATCCCTGGCTACAATCAAGACTGAAACCCTTGTGGATGATGGAGTTTAGCTGGCTCCCCTGCCCCGGGGAAGGGTCCTAGATTTTCCAGAGACTGGGTGACTGACCGGGCTATCCCGGGTTTTGGACCCTGGGGCGATCGCCCTTGGGGAGGATGGTCACCCCAAAAGGAAGGATTGAAGAACAGAGGATTTTGTCCCTCGGTTTGCAGGGTTTAAACAAACCCCTTCAAAACTTGCCTATTCATAATAACTAGGGTATAATTATTTCAACCCTAATTTTCAATATTTTCGAGACGAAAACTAGAAAGCCAGGAGTTAAATCCAGTAACCCCAATAACTAACACCCAACTGAGAAAATTGATCAGGAGGAAGATATTTTTAATATCGATGTATTTACCCAGTATATTACGACGATGAATCAGCGAATTGAAAGCCTGTATTACCGCAGTTCTGAAGATTCGGCGATCCAGTACCCCAGTGAGTTACTGCCGATCGCCTTTAAAGAACTCGGGACCGCTTCGGAAGAGTTGCTCGTTGCCTTAGAACAACTGGCCGAACAGCAGGAACAAATCGTTGAATCTCACACCCAACTAGAAGCAGAACGCAGGCGTTATCAAAGCCTATTTGAGCAAGCACCCCATCCTTACATCGCCCTGGATAGTGCCGGTGCGATCGCCTCGGTAAATCGTGCCGCGACCCGATTATTCGACTGCACTCACGGATTGCTACTGCACAAACCCGTCAGTATTTTGGTGCCGATGGAGGGGCGACGGGCGTTTCGGGAAGAACTGAAAAGGCGGCAACAGGTGGAGGACAATCAGGAGTGGCAAGTGAGACTCTATTCCCCCCATCGGGAACCCTTTGATGCGGTGCTGACCCTATCGGGGGAACGGGATGCCTGGGGTAACATTGTTTCTATATGCCTCTGTATCCGAGACATCAGCGATCGCCAGCGATCGCAAGCCCAGAAAAGAAAGAACACCGAGGACCTATTCTGCGATCGCACCCGGCATAGTTTTTCCAAAGGAGAAAATATCCCCTTACAACCGGATGCTCTCTGGCTGATCTGTAAAGGGTGGGTCAAATTCAGTACCCTGACGGAAAACAATGGCGAGGTGCTCATGGGAATAGCGGGTCAAGGAATCCCCTTTTGTCGGACTTTAACGGCCCTGTCCATCTATCAAGTAACAGCCCTTTCCCAAACTGTAGAATTAATCGCGATTTCTCACCGGGAAATGCCTCAGTTTCCTCACTTAACTCAGTTGATTGCTGAAGGCGTCACTCAGCGATTACAGCAATCTGAATTGTTATTATCCGTCTATGGGAGAAGACGAGCCAGCGATCGCCTCCTGACCCTGCTCCAGGTTTTAAAAACCATCTTAGGCGAACCCGTTGCCACCGGAACCCGCTTGAGTCTGCGCCTCACTCATCAGGAACTCGCCGAAGCTTCCTGCACAACTCGGGTTACCGTTACCCGCCTCCTGAGCGAGTTACAGCACCAAGGAAAAATTACCATCGATAACACCAATCATATTACTATTTTGGAATAGTGCGATTAATGCAAGGACGATCGCCAATTAATTTGAGCTAATTTTTCCGGGGGAAAAGCATACCAACGATACAACCGTTCTAATTCGCGATCGAGGGTTTGGGTGGGAGGAAATTCCGGATAGGAATCGCCCAATTCTCGTAAAGCAGCCAGCAATGTACTCGGTGCCACCCACAATTCTTGCCCGAGTTGCACCAGGTTCAAAGGTTGAGTCCCTAACTCCTGGAGGCGATCGCGCAGGTGCGATCTCAACTGCATCGGTGACTGCAAAGGCGGTAAATGATTGTAAACATAAACCTGACGCGGCATCCCTTTCCCCAGTAACCATTGCAAATGTGTACCCGAAGGGGGTAACGTCCAAAGCAACAAAGTATCACAGGGACGCTTGGGAAAGTTCCACTCAATTTCACAAGCTGTCGCACCAATTTCCGGTCTACCGGCACCATAGAACAACACCCGACCCTCTAAGTGAGTGAGTAAGGATTGTAAGGGAATTCCCGATAACCATTCTGGATTAACCGTCACCGGAGGTGCTTCCGGGAGTACCAGAGTCACCGCAGACGCAGTAACTCCTAATGTTGTCAGGGGAAGGGATTCCTGGACTGCTTGTTTTTGTGGCGTTTTCAGCGATCGCCGGACTGGGGGTTGGGGTGGCACAGACTCTCGGGTAATCTCACTAGGGCGACTGTCTTCGTTCTCAGGCAGACGGGCGCTGATCAGTTCTAATTCTACATTGGTATTCCCATTCCAAGTATTTTCCCGCAACTTATAGGCCACATCAATGTATCGAGGCAGGGGAAAATAATCCCCCCAGCGCCATGCAATCCCTTGAATCCGACGCGGGGTGGCAATTTTGGGCGAATCGGGGTGGAAACTGTGAGTTGAGCTTTCTAGGGTAACTTTAATATGTCCTTTGCCGACAATGCGCTGTTCCACCACTTCCACATTGGGCGTCCAGAATACTGGGGATGGGTTTTCGATGCCGCAGGGGTGGAGGCGATCGATTTCTCGGTATAAGTCGAGGTCAATTTGCTCAAATTCAGCTAACACATTAATCGCGATCGCCGGTTTGAGATGATGGGGTTCCAGACATCCATGAGCAAACTCACTTAAACCTTGGCGAAACCCGTCTAAGTTCTGGGTACTTAAGGTAAATCCCCCTGCCGCCCGATGTCCGCCATATTTTCCCAACCAGCGATCGCAATGCTGCATCGCCTCAAACACATGAAATTCCGGAATACTCCGCGCCGATCCTCGAATCTTGTCCTGATGCTCATCCTCATAAGTGCCAATAAATACCGGCACTCCGTATCGTTCCACCAAGCGAGAGGCCACAATACCAATCGTACCATGATGCCAACCCGGTTGGACTACCACCAACACCCGACTGCCTAAGTAGTCCATGCCACTACTTTCAATCCAGGCGATCGCCTCCGCCTCAATAGTTTCGCACATCTGCTGCCGGTCCTGATTGAGTTGTTCGCACTGCATCGCCCGAGTTAACGCAATCCCTGGATCATCCGTCGTCAGCAGTTCGATCGCAATCTGCGGGTCGCCAATCCGTCCCACCGCATTAATTCGCGGTCCCAACCGAAAGCCAATTTCATCCGGTTTCATCGCCTTAGCGCCCTTCCCCCCACTGCTGCTGGCACCGGAAACCTGAATTAAAGCTTGTACCCCCGCTAACTCCGACTCCGGTAACTGCCGCAATCCCCGTTTTACCCAGCGGCGATTCACTCCCGTTAACGGGGCTAAATCCGCAATAGTTCCGAGGGTTAATAATTCTCGTAAAGGTTTGATTAAGGGTTGGGATTGACCCAACTTTTGTGCTAAACAAATGGCTAAAATATAGGCCACTCCCACCCCAGCAACTCCCCGATAGGGAGACGCTTCTCGAATCAGTTTCGGATTGAGAATTGCTGTTGCCGGAGGCAGTTCATCCGGGAGTTCATGGTGGTCCGTAATAATCGCATCCATCCCCAATTCTCGGGCGAGGGCAATGGGTTTTACGGCGGCAATACCATTATCTACCGTTAAAATAATTTGCACCCCTTCCCCGTGGAATTCCCGAACAATCCGCTCATTAATGCCATATCCTTCTGCCATGCGACTGGGAATGGCATAATCCACATTTGCACCCAATGCGCGTAATGCCCGCATTAACAGGGCGGTACTGGTCATGCCATCGGCATCATAGTCGCCACAAATGGCAATTTTCGACCCCTTGGCGATCGCCTTTTCTAATAGTTCTACCGTCAGTGCCAAGTCTGGGAAGTCATCCAGTGGGGAGGGCAGAATCACCGATTCCGGGTCTAAAAATGCCTGCACTTCTTCTACGGTTTCGATGCCGCGATCAATGAGTGCTTGCGCCAAAATTGGTGGCAGCGCCACTGCCTCAGCAATCTGCTGGGCGAGTTCGGGTTTTTGAGGATAAATCTGCCATCTGTGATTGGGTAAACGGATCGCGGTACTCGGAACCATAACGTTATCCCTGGGTCTGATTGGAGTTGCCATTATCTATCCTATCAGCCCAGGGCGATTAATTTTCATCTAATTTTACCCCATACCAACGCAGTCACCGGCTAATCGGTAAACCATAACCCCGGTTCCGCTTCCAAGCGTTGGGCAAAGTCTTTGAGGGGTGCATAAGCGCCGGTTTCTACCTGTTGTACAGGATTTCCCGCCGTTTCCCAAGGGAAGGAGAGTAAGGGGGCTAATCCTTCCCCGGGATTACGCTGTTCTTCTCCTCCGAGGTAAAATAACAGATTACTATCCTGGCAAATTCCCCCAGACTGTTCTACCAAACAAACCGCATTGTTATTATGAACTCGTCCGGTAGAAAGTGCCATTGTGGATAACTCTTGACCTGTTAAAGCTACAATTTTATTTAAACTGGAAGTAACTAACCGACAGCGGTTTAAACCCGAGTCAGCAGCGGTATGATTCCAGTTCAACAAAGGCAGTGGAATCGACCCCTTGCCGGTATAAGCAAAGGTGGCTAAACCCCCTTCATATTCCACACAACCAAAAACTGTAGATGTGACGGTTCTGGGAGGGATGTCTACCCCCCAGTCTTGAATTCTAGCGGTGAGTTGACTACTGATTCCATTGTTTCTAAACTGGTTATTCTCCGCGAGGGGGGATTGGGCCAATCCCAGGGTTAAAATTCCATAATTCTGATTATTTTCCAGAATATTGCCTTGAAGAGTCGGGTTTGCTGATGCGGTGATCACGATGCCGTTGCGGTTGCCACGAATATGATTGTCCGTAATTGATGGATTGGCCATACCTGCGATCGCCACCCCAATGCCATTGTTTGTAAAATCATTATTTCTAATCTCTCCCGCCCCTTGCTGGAGGATGGAAATTCCATTTCCCCCATTATTAACAAACCGATTCTTTTCAATGATTGGGATGGCGCTTCCTCCGATTAAAATGCCTTCTCGGGGATTATCCATTAAGGTATTATTGCGAATCAAAGCGGTTGTGGTATCTTCCATCCAAATTCCCGTTCCCTTGGGATGTGGATTCGTCAGAGTTATCCCTAAAATTTGGCTATTGCTTCCAGCAAATATAGTATAATTTTGTCGTCCAGCGGTGCGAGTTGAAGCAATTCCTCCCCCGCGAATGATTACCCCTTCTCCCTGCTGGGATTCATTGCCGATTAAAATTACCCCCGGATTCAGTTTCAGGGGAAAGGTTTCCCGGGCGCTATACAATCCTGGGGCTAGATAAATTACGGTTCCGGGACTTGCACCTTGTAGCGCATAAGAGATACTGCGAAAGGGATTTTCTGGGGTGATTCCGGCAGTGGCGGCATTAGTGCCCTGATTGGGGTCAATATAATAAATGGTTTGTGCGGAGGCGATCGCCTCTAGGGATGGCGT
>NZ_JAFLQW010000450.1 GCF_017313335.1 Phormidium pseudopriestleyi FRX01
CAACAATTGTTTCCTCCTCAACGTCCGTTTCTGCTACGTCATCGGCTAGGAAAATGTCATCCGCAAATTCTGTATCTGTTCCAATATCCAAGTCTTCGTCGAAACTATCGGCTTCATCGAACAGACCTTCTAAATCCGCCAATAAATCCTCGACTGCTGCATCCAAATTCGTTGGCTCAGGCGTAACATAAGTTTTGACATATTCAATCAAGGCTTGACCCAAGTCGCTGCCGCGCCAGTCTTTACCTTCCGCTACCACATCATCCATTAATGCGGCTTTGCCTGTGGCTCCCCGGAATTGTAAAACGATGTCGTTATAATCTTGATCGCTTCCTCCATCGACCCGAATATCTTCCCAGGCAAACGCACTGCCATCCCCAGTAATATCCGCAATTTGTCCGAAGTGATACCCATCATCTGGGTTCGCGGTGGCTAAAGAAAATAAGGGCCGCAATGCTCCGCCAGCATTGGGATTATTTAACACCTGCTGGACGTTTCCATTGGGAACTAACATCAGGAAAAATTCATCTCCAGGACGCATCGCAAAGGATTTTACTCCTTGATATTCCCCAAAATTATAATCCCCTTCCCCTAAGCGTCCAGTAAATCTTGCGCCTTCGCTATTGTCATCAATGACCATATAACCCAGTTCAGAATTACTGGCAGCGCGAGTCATTGCTTCTTGGAAAAATTCGCTGGAATTGGGGTCAAATCCTTCCATTCCAGACAAGCTAACGATCGCCACTTGTCCTTTATACGCACCGCCATCAAAGAGGAAATCTACCTCAACTTCCCCGGTATCTCCCACTTTAAATGTCCCAGACTCAAATTTGGGTTTGAGATTGGCAAATTCAGCATCGGCGACTAAATCACTCTCTTCTGTCTCACTGTCGTCGGTAGTTTCTTCTGTTTCACTCGTGGCGGAATCTTCTAATTCATCAGCATTACTGTTCGTCTCGGTTTCTTCATTGACCAACGACTCACTTAAAGAATCGTCAACACTATTATCAGCTTCTGACTCTACTCCCTCATCAGTTTCTGCCGCACTGCTGTTACTTTCTTCAGAAAAACTGCTGTAGGATTCTGACTCTCCCCCCTCATCAGTTTCGGCAAATAAGCTGCTATCTTCGGCTTCAATCTCATCAGCAACGGTTTCATCCGATGGCGTCAATGTCTCGAATTCTTCGCTAATCGGGGCTTCCTCAGTATCAGTTTCTGGGAGTTGGGAAAGGATATCCTGTTCCTCAACTTCTGGCTCGATCGCCTCGGTTGCTGCGGTTAGCACCTCTTCTTCTACCGCTGACTCAACGGTTTCGGGGAGGAGTTCTTGATCCGGGTTGAGTTCACTTTCATCCCCAATATTTTCATCACTTGCAGCGTCGGTTTCAATCCAGTCCAGTTCCTCAAGTTCCGGATCCGCGCTATTGGAACTGTCGGTACTGTCGCTGACGATTTGAGCAGTTTCATCGGAGGAATTCTCTTCTGATTCGGCATCGGTACTCTCGGTAATATCGGTTACGATGTCGAGGTCAGATTCGCTACTGGGTTCATCGCCGATCGCCTCATCGATAAAGGGTAACTCCTCAAACTCTTCCTCCCCCAAATTCGTTTCTATAGTGCCATTTTCGGCTAAGTCAACACTCTCCGGGTCAAACTCATCCCCAGGCAATTCATCGCCAATGTCGCCCTCTTCTGACGGGAACTCAAAATCTGAATCACCATCTGCCCCAAATCCTGTATCATCGGGTGTTTCTGTGTCATCGATGAGTATGCCACTGGGGGTTCTCATTTCTTCTAAGCGCATTGCCGGTCCTTGATACCGCTTGGATTGGGGTTGGAATCCATTGGCTTGAGGACGCTTTTGAAACCCAAAAAACAACTTGAACATGAGTAGATGGCTCCTGGTTAGATAGATGTCGGGAGGATGCGTGTTCGCGAATCAGTGGGTTAAATAGAGAGTTGACTAGGCGATCGCCGGTTGGATCCGTTGGATGCGATCGCGCCGGAATTACCGAGTTTTGTCTCCTATTTATTTACTGGGAAAACATCGGCGAAATTATGCACGAATCATGCCTTAGAGGAAGAAAATTTCACCCAGATTGGCATGATGGCACTCCCAAATCCTTAACCTGTAGGGGTTTGGATGATTTCAATCGGATTTGGAACAGATTCCATTTCCGGGGATGTCGTCCGGGGATTTAGGGCGTGATAGCGGCGATCGCTGATTGGCTCTTGTTTCTTCTCTCTGGACAAATCCCGGACTTTTATGCCGGATGGATGAATTTGTAATATTTCGTTACATTCGCCCAAACATTAAAGGGATTCCAAAAAATAAATTATCCAAATTTGGGAGTTAGAGACCTACTTTAATCTTCAGAGAAGCTTAGGCAGGCTATAGCCCGATCGCCCTTGAGTCGCGCTTCTTCTTATAGACCTTTGAATATCGGATGGAGTATAGCGGTTCGGTGGACTCATTCGCGTACAGATAAGCTGTTTTGCATCTAAATTGGATAATCCTAGCGAAGCTCGATGTTTGGGCACCGCGCACACGCTACGCCGCACAGCGAAGCCCGGGTTCAGGCTTTACGCACCCCAAAGGTTTCATGATTTCCTCACCTCCAATTTAGACAGGCAACAGCTTATTTAGAGGAGTGCGAGCATCTTGCTCGCACTCCAAAAATGTACGCGAATAACTGTGGGAAACGCTATATAGCTTGTTCTAAATGATTTATGACATATATAGCTCCCCTCTCCCGCTTTGGACAGCCTTATGTTGGGGGTGAGGGCATTCCACAACTGCTGCAAGGATCTGCTATATAAACCTGAACTTTGGGTAAATCCTGAAAAAGCCTGAGAAAAAGTGGTAGTGATCTGGGTAAAACTTCCACTTTTCTTAAGCATCTGTGACTCTCAATATTGCTGCAAATAGCAGTATAATGAAATCAAGTAATCTTATAGGCAGTCTCACTGAACTGAACTCATTAATCGGCAGGGTGAGGGGAAGAGTTTCCCACTCCGATTCCCCTTGTCAAATCGTTTGAAACAGAGAATCTGATTTGCTGTAGAAGTGAACCGTTTAAATTCTCAGGTGTCCAAGATTCAAGACTGACTGTAGAAAGGAGTGACATCCCTTAGCGCTAGGGGATGACAAAGCCGAGTTAGGCTTTGCGGGATTTGCCCTCCAAGCAAGAGTGAAAACGGCGATCGCCAGTTTGTGGTATGTGAGCGAGGAAGGAACCTTAGCCTTGATGAGCGAATTCTACAAGCAATTTAGATGCAAAACAGCTTACCGCCTGAATTGTTTAGTTCAAGAAAAATGAAAGGGTCAAAAAAATCGAGATTTTTAACCCAAAATTCTCACCAATCAGGTTTATGTCTGAATTTACACACTGGGTTACTCCCCCTTGATGGATACTTCGGAAAACCGCCTCTAGCCCTTTTTTTCACAATCGGTTAAAATAAGCAAGAGACTGATTCATTTATCCATAAATAAAGATGTTCTTAGTCACTGGAGCAACGGGAAGTTTAGGACGGCGTGTGGTGCGGGTTTTGACCAGTAGGCAGTCACCAGTGCGTGCTTTGGCGCGGTTGAGTTCGGACTACAGCGAGTTAGAAAATCGAGGGGCCGAAATATTGATCGGCGACTTGAAACGGGAACGGGATATACAAAAAGCCTGTCAAGGGGTTAAATATATCATCAGTGCTCATGGCGGAAAGGAAACCGGAGGTGCACAGGCGATCGACTATCGGGCGAATATTGACCTGATTGATTATGGGAAAGCAGCCGGAGTTGAGCATTTTGTCTTGATTTCTGTTCTGGGATGCGATCGCGGATATATGGATTCCCCGGTTTTTAAAGCCAAGCGCGAAGTGGAAAAATATTTAGAAAAAAGTGGTTTGACTTACACCATTTTACGACCTTCTGCCTTTGACTCGGCGTTAATTCCCTTTGCACAACGATTCAAAGAAACAGGTATTTATTTAAGTCTGGGTGACTTGAGAAATCGCACCTCCCCGGTGAGTACCGATGACTTAGCCAAAATAGCAGCAGATTCCGTATTAGTCCCCGAGGCAGCGAATCAAATTTTCCCGGTGGGAGGGCCAGAAATTCTATCCCGAGAAGAGATTCCCCAGATTTTTGCCCGCATTTTTAATCGTGACCCTCTGATTATCAATCCACCGATGATGGTATTTGATGGGTTACGCAGTGCATTGGGATTAGTGAATCCGGGTTTACAGAAATCTCTGGGAACTTTGCGCGTGTTGGTTTCTAATGAGTTTTTCTGCACTGCGGAAGAGATAGACACTTTAGAGTCAATCTTTGGGATGAAGATGGAGTCTTTAGAAAGTTTTATTCGCCGTTATGTGAGTTGTTGATTTAGGGTTCTCCCCAAATTATAGCGGTTTCCACAGTTATGAGGTACAGGAAATCCCAGGAACTGCTATAAATCAAAAGGGGGTGTCTGGATAGACTCCCCCTTTTTTACTGGGTAATATTTCGTTGTCAGATTTATTAATTTTTGCTGCATTTAAGCATTTCCCTGATTGACTGGATTTAACCTACTTGATGAGGCAAGTTGAAACGATTAAGCGCTACGTTTGAGGGAACCATCAGAATATAATTCCATTGGCACTAACTCAAGTTTTCCGTTGATTTGCACTTTTGAATAAACCATTTTGACGAATTGGGCAGTGTTGGTCCGATAGTGAAGTAACATGATTTTGTCCTCCGATTTGCTTCTTCTTTTCTTATACTGCTATTATCTCTGTGTTCAGGGTAAATTGGGGTGATTTGAGGCGCAAGGCATTGTGATAGTTCTCTGACAAGGAGGCGATCGCCCTCATCGGTTGCGGTGATTTTAAACACAATCCCAGATCAGGACGAATCCTTCAAAATTACCAACCCGAGAATAACCTCTTGTTAATCCGTGATTAGCCCTTAATTTTACCCTTCTTCCCGAGACTCTTCCCCATCGCTTCCCCTAGAATAGCGATGAACCATAAAGGTTAAAACCGTTTCATCAATGCCTTTCAATTGCAGGGAACCGAACTTAACAATTTCATCATCATGGAGATAATCCGCCACCGCTGCGGATACGAGAATTGTACCCGGGTCGGCAGCTTCCTGCAAGCGGGAGGCAATATTCACACTAGGACCGATCGCCGTATAATCTGACCGCAAATTGCCGCCAAACATCCCCACCACAGCAGTCCCTTGATGAATCCCACAGCGAAACTGAACCCGAGGTAAACCCTGTTCCTCCCAATGTTTATTTAAGCGATCAAGCGCTTGTAACATTTGTCTGGCAGTGGCGATCGCCCGTCTCACCTGTTCATTCGGCGTCAAATCCTCCGGTGCACCAAACATCGCCACGATCGCATCCCCGACAAACTTATCCACCGTCCCGCCATTATCAAACACCGCCTGAGTCATTTCCGTTAAATACTGATTCAGCACCTCCGCCACCCGGCGCGATCGCAACGTATTCGCCAACTGAGTAAACCCAACGATATCGCTAAACAAAATCGTAATCAACCGGGGTTCCGGACGTAAATCCAGAGACAACTCCCCAGAGGCCGCTTTTTGCACCATAGAAGGGGGTAAAAAGCGGCGCAGGACTGACTCGGTTAAATAAGTATTCAACTGGACCACCCGGCGCTCATTTTCCTTGAGGGCCAGTAAATTCCTCACTTCCGCTAACAATTCGCGATCGTTAAACGGTTTAGCCAGATAAGCATCCGCCCCTTTTTCCGCCCCTTCAATGCGCGTATCCTCATTCACCTTAGCGGTAAGCAAAATAATTGGCGTTCCCCGTAACGACTCATCCTCTCGAATCATCTGGATCATATCCAAACCCGAGACTAACGGCATCATCAAATCCGTGACAATCAACTGGGGACGATGGTTAAGTACCACATCAAATCCTTCCGCCCCATTGCGGGCCAAAATGACGCGATATCCTTCTTTTGTGAGAATCCCCGAGACATAATTTCGTAAATCGGGATTGTCATCTACCACCACAATCGTCGGGTGGAGGGTGTGAATCGTAGAGGGTTGTGCCGGTTGCACCATTCCTCCGGGACCGATAAACCCGACCCCATCGTCTTCCATCTGCACATCCGCCAACTCCACAGACGCCCGGGCCGGTTCTACCCCCGTCGGGACCTCAATAATTTGGTCTGGGGGTAAGTGAGAATTGCCCAAGGGTAACCAAACCATAAAAACTGAACCTTCCCCATAATTAGACTCAACGGCGATGGTTCCCCCATGAAGTTCGACCAATTCTTTCGCTAAGGCTAACCCTAACCCACTGCCTTCATAAGAGCGATTCGCGGACCCTTCGGCTTGACGAAAGCGCTCAAATAAGTGGGGAACTTGATCCGTGCGAATGCCAATACCCGTATCCTTAACTTGAAGTAAAGAATAATCTCCGGCTTGTTCCAATGAGACGATAATTTTACCCCCAGAGGCGGTAAATTTCATGGCATTGGAGAGGAGATTGTAGAGGACTTTATCAAACTTTTCCAAATCCAAATATAAGGAAGGACAAGTCTGTAAATCCGTGGTGATTTCTATGCCTTTTTTCTCGCAATAGGGGCGAAAAATTTCCACAGTTTGGGAGACAAAGGCTTGTAAATCGCAGGGACGAAAAGTGGGCTGCATCCGACCGGCATCGAGGCGTTGTAAGTCCAGGAGTTGATTGACCAATCGCAGGAGGCGTCGGGTATTGCGTAGGGCGATCGCCGCTTGTTCTAAGGGTAAATCTTGCTGATGCTCCACAGCAGATTCTAGCGGACCCATCATCAGGGTTAAGGGAGTGCGGAACTCGTGGGAAATATTTTGGAAAAATTCCGTTTTCAGGCGGTTGAGTTCCAGGAGTCGTTCCGCCTGCTGACGAGTTTTTTGGTAAAGACGAGACTGATGGACGGCGATCGCCCCTTGTGCCGCCACCGCTTGGGCTAAATCAATTTCCGAGGGATGCCAGCGTCGGGGTGCTCTGACTTGGCGCAGGGTAATGCTGCCGATAATTTCGCCATCAGAGATTAAAGGGACGACTAATAAAGCCCTGGCCGGCGATCGCAGGGGTAAATCCATGACATTCCATTCCGGCTGTTGTTCCAAGTCATCCACCACCACCGGAGCACGAGTGGTGAGGAGTTCTTGCAACACCGGATTCCCGGCGATCGGGACAACCGATCGCGGCAAGTCCCCGGAATGAGGGCGAGGTTCCCCTTTGACTTCCTGGGAAGGATAGGCAGAACAGAGTCCCACCCCTTCCGGTTCTTCATCCTCCAGTCGTTCTCCCTCCGATGCCTCCACCGCCTGCAGGGCCGCATCGTACAATCCGACGCACTGAACGTACTCATCTTCCACCGTCCATAACGACAATGCACAACCATCTGCCTGTAACGCATGGCCCAGTTGTTGGGCGATCGCCGCAAAAATATCTTTCGGATTCAGACTCGACCGAATCGCCGTCGTAATCGTATTCACCAGGGCCTCGCGCTTCGCTAGGGCCTGGACCTGCTCATAAGCGCGGGCCTGGGATAGGGACAACACCGCCTGATCCGCCACCATAAACACCAATTGCACCTCATCATCCTGCCACTCCCGTCCGGGTCCACATTGGTGCAATGCCAAGACTGCCACCAGTTCCAAGCGAAACATCAGGGGAACCACCAAACTCGACCGAATATCAGCCGCTTTTAACATCTGTCGCCGTTGCTGGAGTTGAGGCGTCTTTCCCTGTAACCGTTCATCGGTTTCCACATCATTGATCACCTCAATATCAGATGTTTCCCAGACCGTCTGTGACAACCCCAGGGGTTCTGAAATGGGTCCCGAGGGGGCAACCGGCAGTTTTGGCCCTTGACCATTGGACTTAATGGTGCCGAGTTCCCGCTTTTGATACATAAACCATTCATCAATAAATCGGCCATCCTGAAAAGGACGCAGAATGCAATAGCTCACCTCAAACATTTGGCCGAGGGTATCGACAATCGTCTGCAAAATCTGCGCCTCAGTCGTCCGAGAGCGAATTGTGTTGGTAATGGCATTGAGTAAGGATTCCTGGCGCAGGGTGCGGCACAGTTCCCTTGTCCGGGCTTTCAGGACATTGTGGGTATCTAATGCTTGTGCCACCAATGCCTTGAGTTCATCAGCATCCCAGGGTTTGGTGACATATTTAAAAACCTTTCCCTCATTGATGGCATCAACCAGGTCCTCTACATCGGTGTAAGCCGTCAAGATAATCCGGATCGCATCGGGATACTGAGTCGCCGTCAGACTGAGTAACTCAGTCCCACTCATTTGCGGCATCCGCTGATCCGAGATAATCACCGCCACATCCCCCGCCTTTGCCAGAAGCTCTAACGCTTGCGAGGCATTTTCTGCCGTCAGCACGTTATAGTCCCGATAAAAGGTGCGATAGAGCAAGTCGAGGTTATCTGGTTCGTCATCAACTACCAGAAGTTTCGGCTTACTATCTGTTTCGATACTCATGCACCGCTCTCCTAGAATCAGGGGGAGTTATATCCAATGTCTTATTGTTCTCTTGACTGGTTTTTAGCTGTCTTCGTCGTCAGCCCCACACCAGATCTGTACCCAGATTGGTGTCGGGATGGATAGACGGGTTGTTTCCGGGGAGCATCCCAATGCTCGCCGCCCTCAACCTAAATCCCTCTCCCAGAGTGCGAGAGGGACTTTTAATCGGGCTCCCATTCTCCCTTTTGGGGAGAATGGGGCTCCGGGGGATGAGGGCAGACTGTCCAAACATCGGATGCACCCTGTTTCCGTACCTACAATAACCCATTAATTGATGACTTCACAGACACCTCCTCGTCTTAAAAGCGGTTGAACCTTGCTAACATTGA
>NZ_JAFLQW010000096.1 GCF_017313335.1 Phormidium pseudopriestleyi FRX01
AATCATGCCTCAACTCGGTGTTGATAAAACCCTCTTTCGTCCCCATCCTCAACCGGAACTCCGCACCCAACTCTCCATTCAACCGGATGAATTTGTCGTCGGGTTTGTCGGTCGATTTGTAGAAGAGAAAGGATTACTCACATTACTCCAGTCTTTATCCCATTTAACCGATAAACCTTGGAAATTGCTGTTATTAGGGCGCGGTCCTTTAAAAGAAACCCTGTTGCAAAAAGCCACGGAATTAAATCTACAAAATCAGATAATTTGGATTGAAAGTGTTCCCCATGATGAGGTACAGCGTTATATTAATTTAATGGATGTTTTGGTTCTCCCTTCCGAAACTACCGACAAGTTTAAAACCCTAACCTCGGCGGGATGGAAAGAACAATTTGGTCATGTATTAATTGAAGCAATGGCTTGTCAAGTGGCGGTGATTGGGTCGGATTCGGGGGAAATTCCCAATGTGATTCAAGATGCCGGATTAGTTTTTCCAGAAGGGAATGCGGAAGCGTTACAAGATTGCCTATTTAAACTGATGGATAACCGTTTATTTGCAGAAGAATTGGCTCATCGTGGTTACAAACGGGCAATGGAACATTATACCAATCAGGCGCTTGCTCAACAACAGTTGGAATTTTATCAGACAATTTTGGAGGAGTAGGAGTTAGGAGGCAGAGCCTCCATTTGAGCATTCCTAGGCTCTGCCTAGGAACGAGGATGTAAATTGTAGTGCGAGCATCTTGCTCTTGCTCGCACTTCCCCTCAAAGCTATCAATAAAAACGTTAAATTCTGATTTTAATTTATGAAAATTTTACAAATTATTCCGTCTATTTCCCTGGTTTATGGAGGGCCGAGTCAAATGGTGTTGGGGTTGTCGGCAGCCCTGGCACGACAAGGGGCTCAAGTGACGATATTAACAACTAATTCTAATGGAGATGTGGGACAAGCGCCTCTGGATGTTCCCCTAAACTGTCCAGTAGAACAAGATGGGTATCAAATTCGATATTTTCCCTGTTCTCCTTTTCGTCGTTATAAATTTTCTGTGGATTTATTGCGGTGGTTATCTCAACAGGGGAATGAGTATGATATTGCCCATTTACACGCCCTATTTTCTCCAGTGATTTCGGGGGCTGCAACGGTGGCGAGACTGCGGAAAATTCCTTATATTTTGCGTCCGTTAGGAACCCTAGATCCGGCAGATTTGCGGAAGAAAAACGCGATGAAGCAGGTTTATACGGCATTATGGGAACGGGGGAATTTATCGGGGGCGGCAGCGATTCATTTTACAAGTGCAGAAGAGGCGAAGATTTCGGAACGGTTCGGGGTGAAAACACGGGATTTAATCATTCCTTTGGGGGTGAGTTTACCCGGGATGGATGGGGATTTGACCCTGGGGGAACGGCAGAAACGCGGGAAAAAGATTCGTGAGGAATTGGGAATAACAGGTAATCGGCCCCTAGTTTTGTTTCTGTCGCGGATTGAACCTAAAAAGGGATTAGATATATTGTTACCGGCATTGGAAAAGTTGCTCATCCAAGGGTTAGAGTTTGATTTTGTGTTAGCGGGAAGTAATCCTCAAGATCCAGAGTATGAGGAAAAAATTAGAGGGCAAATTGCTGCCTCTCCTTTGGCGGATTGTACGAGTTTGCCGGGGTTTGTTCGAGGTGAGTTTAAAGTATCGTTGCTTCAGGCAGCGGATATTTTTGTGCTGCCGTCTTATTATGAAAACTTTGGGATTGCGGTGGCGGAAGCAATGGCAGCAGGAACGGCAGTTTGTATTTCTCGGGGGGTTTATATCTGGGAAGATGTTCTGGAAGCGGGTGCAGGTTGGGTGGGGAATGGGACGGTAGAGGAAATCGCACAGTTGCTGTCGGAGGCGATCGCCAATCCCCAGGAGTGTCAGAAACGGGGAGAGAAGGGTCAGGCGTATGCCGCGACTCATTACGATTGGGATGCGATCGCCCAGCAAACCCTAGCGGCATACAGAGAAATTCTCGCCCAGGGATAAGGCAACAGCTTATTCCCGGGGATAAATACCCTCAAAACCTGGCACTTCAGAACCATTGGATTTATTCGCTACACTTTAAAATAAACAGATTGATCTACTGTCGAGGGTGTGGGGAATGATCCATGTGGAGTAACACTGATTACAGGCAAGCGGTAGGGGTGGCAATCTTGCTGAGTCTCGGGATAACCCCCAAGGTGCAAGCGATCGCACCATCCATGAGAGAGAATTTCGAGACTTCTCAAATCCCCGGGGTAGTTTGGGTGGTTCAGAGGATGGAGGAATTCCCGGAAGCAGAACGGTATTACACCGAAGGCGATAGACTTCAGGAAGAAGGAGATTTAGAGAGGGCAGTCGCTTCTTATCAGCAAGCGATTCGGCTTAATCCTAATTTTACCGAAGCGCAAATCAATCTGGGAGTTGCCTTAGTGAATTTGGGGCGAATTTCCGAGGCGATCGCCGCCTACCGAAATGCGATCGCTACGAATTCCCAATTACCGACCGCTCATTATAATTTAGCCGATGCCTTGGCAAAACAACAGGAGTTCGATGCGGCGATCGCCGCCTATCGAGAAGCAATTCGTCTCCAGCCTAACTATGATAAAGCTTATTATAACATGGCCAATATTTTAGTGAATCTCGGGGAAATCCCAGAAGCCATATCCGCCTATCAAAAAGCCATTGAAATTAACCCCAATTTTGCACAAGCTTACGGCAATTTAGGAATGGTTTTATTGGGGCAAGGCAATCACAAGGAAGCAACTCCTATTTTACAAACCGCCCGATATTTATTCCAGCAACAGGGCAATTTTTCGGCAGTGAGTCGCATCGATCGCCTATTACAACAACTGGGTACTCGTTCTTATTAATTTCATATTTGGAGATTTACCAAGTACCGGGTTCAGAAACCGGGTTTCTCACCTTAATTTGTGCTGATTGGCAATAATTTGGACAGAAACCCGGTTTCTTAGTCTGGGGTAGGGGTTCAGAAACCGGGTTTCTTGACTTGAGTGGCTTTTTAGCTAATAGCGAATGCGCGGATCAATGTAAGCATTCAGCACATCAATTCCAATACTCGCAATCACCACAATCCCAGCAAAAAAGATGACAATTCCCTGAACTGTCGGATAATCCCGCAAAGAAATCGCCTCATAGAGTCGATTGGCTAATCCCGGCCAAGAAAATGTCACTTCAGTTAAAATTGCTCCCCCTAAAAGTGCCGCTAAGGTCAATCCCATCACCGTAATCACGGGAATCATGGCATTTTTTAAGGCATGAGCGATCGCAATTCGAGTTTCCGGTATCCCTCTTGCTCTAGCCGCTTCTACATAATCCGCCTGTAATGTTTGCTTCAAATTAACTCGGACAATTCGCTCGAAAATCCCACTAATTAGAATTCCCAGGGTCAAAGATGGTAGAGCCAAATAGTGCAAGGTGGTGAAAAAATTTCCCAGATTTCCACTTAACAAACTATCAATCAGATACAGTCCCGTCGGTCCCGAGGGTGGAGTTTGGGTACTCGGAAAACGTGCGCCTACGGGAAACCACCCCAGTTGCACACTAAAAATTAACTGCATAATCATCCCCACCCAAAACCCTGGCAGGGAATAGGTGATGATGCCAAACATCCGTCCCCCAACATCCCATCCCGTATTGGGATTAGATGCCGAAACTACCCCCACTCCAATGCCGACAATCAAGGCAATCGCCATACTCACAACGGCAATTTCTAAGGTGGCGGGGAAATATTGACCGACAATTTCCCACACCGTTTGTCCTCGCGTGGTGAGGGATGTGCCTAAGTCTAACCTGAGCAAGTTTCCCATGAAACGAATGTATTGTAACCACAAAGGTTCACCTAATCCCAGTTGTTCTCGCAACCGGATTTTTTCAATTTCCGGCGCTTTTGGGCCTAAAATCGCATCAATGGGGTCGCCGGGAGTGGCACGCAACAGCAAAAAGACCAAGGTGGCGATCGTCCATAGCATCAAGGGTGCTAATAGCAACCGCAGGAGAATATAGGATTGAAGTGCTTTGGAACGGGACATGGGTGATAAGTGAGATGCTAGGGTTGATTAGGAGGTGAAGGGATGAGAAGTTTAGAGAAACTCCAGCATCCCTCCATCCGGTGATGGACTTTATTTTTTCAAAGTCCAAAATGGCACGGCTTGAGTCGATTCCAGGGTTGCACCTTGGATTCCCTGACGAGCGAACAGATATTCTTTACCTTGCCACAGGGGAATAAATGGCACATCTTCGGCAAGAATCTGTTGGAGTTCGGTAAAAATTTGGAGGCGAGTTTCAGGGTTTTGTTCTTGGCGTTGACGAGCAATTAATTGATTGACCCGATCGCTATAGTAAAAAGACCCCCACAATTTACTTTCTCCCTCTTCACATCCGGTTTCGACAGACCCTTTGGCACAAGAAAGGAACGGGTTAATGTAGTTATCTGGGTCAAAAAAGTCCGGCGTCCAATCTAGGATAAACATGGAATAAACCCCTTTATCCAAATTATTGTAAGCCGTCGCCGCTTCAACGCTTTGTAGTTCGATTTGAATCGCTCCCCCTAATTCCTGTTCGGCTAAAGCTTTGATGGTGGTGGCGACATCGGCATTAGTCCGGAGATTGGACCGATACCAAAGCTGAAGTTGCAGGGGATTCTCGGGGGTGTAACCGGCTTGAGCGAGGAGTTGTTTAGCTTGGGCAAAATTGCCATCCCCATACTTATCTTTAAAGACAGGCTGATAATACCGTTCTAAGGTGGTCGGGATTAAGCTATAAAGCGGTTCCATTTGCCCTTGGAAAATTCGTTGTTGTAAGAGGGGACGGTCGATGATAGAGGCGATCGCCTGTCGCACTTCCAGTTTTTTTAATGCCTCATCGTTCATGTTTAGGGTTAAGACATAAATCGCATTACTACGATTAGAAATCACTTGCCAGCCTTCGGAGGGAGCTTGCTTTTCTAAACTGCTAATTTGATCCAGGTCTAATGTCCCGTAGGTGAGGTCCACCGCACCCCGACGGAAGGAGTTATAAACGTTAGCCGGACTGGAGAACCGTTGAATATCAATGCCGGTATTGACAGGTTTTTCTCCCCAGTAATCCTCGAAGACATCTAATTTGATGGTATCGGTTCCATAGCTCACCAATTTATAAGGGCCGGTTCCCACAAATGTATCCGGTTTAAATTGACCTGAACCAATTTGATAGGCGGTGGGAGACACTGCCACTAAACCGGAGAAGGTTAACAAATCGGGAAAGGCAGCAAAGGACTGTTTTAACTTAATGGTTAATTCATACTCGCCGCTGGCTTGTATGGATTCAACGATATTGGATAATAAGGATGAAGGCGCACCCCCATTTTCCATGAATCGTTGCAGGGAAAATTTCATGGTTTCGGCATTGAAGGGAGTGCCGTCATGGTAAACCACCCCAGGACGCAGAGGAATGGTATAGGTGACTCCATCGGGGCTGATTTGGGGGAGTGCCGTGGCGAGTTGAGGTTTGAGGGTGGAGGTGCCGCTTTCGTAGGTGTAGAGGCGATCGCCTAGGTTGTAGAGTAACATTCCTGCTGTATTTTCGTAGGCATCAGCAGGGTCGATGGTTCTAATTTTGGCGGTGGTGCCAATGGAGATCCGAGTGGGGTCGGTACTCTGGTTCATCCCCGGGCGATCGCCACAGCTAATTGCCAGAAAACAGCACATCGAAAACAGTCCTACAAATTTAGCTAATTTGCGCCAGTGGCGATCGGCGATCGCGAAGCGTCTCCAGAGGAGAATCGCCCTCCGAATGGATCTGGTGATACCCCGATAGTTTACTCCAGTTGTCTGATTCGGCTTCAAGTTTTCTTCCCCTACAATTGATCAGCTTAAATTGGAAAGTTTCTAAAGTGACAAAAGCGATCGCCCATTAGTGTATTTGCTTTCCATCAGATTTAGGGGGTCACTGGACAAGTTCCTGCCTGCCAACCCCCTCTCCTTTGTGTTTTCACCTCTGAATCGACTTGAAGTTTAGCATGAATTCTACAATAAACTGTCAGGACAATTTTTGGACCCCGAGTACCACCCCCAGAGGAAAATTCAGGCAGCCACCTGGAAGAAATATCCGGGTTTCCCCGGGAGATTGTAGACCCCTGGATTAACCTCGCTTCCCCACCAGCCAATAAGTCAGCATTTCTCCTTTACCTTTTACAGAAATCAGTCCCCGTTGTTCAAATTCAAATCGGTCTTTTAACCGTTCATAAACCGCCTCAGTCACCTGGATTTTTCCCGGCAATCCGCTTGATTCCATTCTTGAAGCGGTATTAACCGTATCCCCCCATAAGTCATAGATGAATTTGCTCATGCCAATAACTCCGGCAATGGCAGGACCGATATGAATCCCTATTCGCAGTTCAAAGGTTTGTCCAGTATGCTGATTTAACTGAGCTAATTCCCCTTGCATATCCAGGGCCATTTGAGCCACTTCAAAAATAGCATTGGCACAGGGAACAGGTAATCCCCCGACGACCATATAGGCATCCCCAATGGTTTTAATTTTTTCTAAGTTATGCTGTTGTGCTAACTTGTCAAACCGCGAAAAAATTTTATTTAACAACTCTAATAATTTTTTGGGCGGCCTATTGGCTGCAAATTCTGTAAATCCAACTAAATCGGCAAAGATTACACTCACGTCTTCAAAGTGATCTGCAATGGGATTTTCTCCTTTTTGCAGACGAATCGCAATCGGTTGGGGTAAAATATTCAGCAGGAGCGCTTCGGTTTGATTTTGTTGAAATTTGAGCGCTTTTTGGGCTAACTTGCGTTCAGTAATATCGGAAACAATGCCTTCATAATAGAGAATATTGCCACTGGAGTCTCTAACTGCCCGGGCCGTTTCAGAAATCCAAATCATGCTTTTAT
>NZ_JAFLQW010000412.1 GCF_017313335.1 Phormidium pseudopriestleyi FRX01
CTGGGGTAATTGTTTGAATATTAAACAATTTCAATTTTTAGATTCCCAATCTTGGATCTTTAATCCTGCTACTCGTCCAAACTCTGCCGTATTGTGGGTGACTAGGGTCAGATTGTTGGCAAGAGCGATCGCAGCAATTTGTAAATCTTTGATCCCAATCATCTCACCTGTTAATTCTAGTTGAGCCTTTAATCTACCAAAAATTAAAGCAGAAACATCATCGAAAGGAAGCGAAACAAAAAGAGTGATAAAATCATTCTGCTTGCGGTAGGTTAGATCGGGATTACGACTTTTAAAAGCACCGTAAGCCAATTCTGACTTAACAATTGAACAAATAAAAACTTGAGTTAAATCAACCTCTCTAAATTTCTGCCGAATTGCAGGCGATCGCCCATTTAAATATCTAGCCCAAACATTGGTATCCAGTAAATAACTCATGCTACGTTTTGTTGAGCGGTTTCTTCTATTAAAATAGGCTCCTCTGCCAAACAGCCATAAAAACTATCGACAATTTCATGTAGTTCGTTGAGATTTTCTGAATTGGCTAGAGCGTAGACTATCGCTACATCTAATTCTTGATTCGCTAAATATTGAGGCAATTGTAAAATTATTTTACCTTCAGCATCAACGCGAGTTTTACACTTAATTACTTGCATCATATATTCCTCCTTTTGGTGGTAAAACTTACCCTTAACATTAAGATTATAATCGTTTTTTCTAATTTCCGCAATTTTCGCCCCACAAGATTTTTGACTATGAATGAAAATAAGTATTCAGGTATCACCCATCAGCTTTCAGCTATCAAGAGAGAAGAGAGGAAAGTTACACACAATCTCCCGGTCGCCGCAGTACCATAAACGGGTTGGCAGGCTCCACATTCTGATAATCAGGATACTGGGTTTGCGCCGCTGTCTTTGCTGCTATCCATTCGGGATGATCATCATTCCATAAGGGATGGCGCAAAATTCGGATGGTTTTCCGTCCGGAATTAACGTAGCCGAACAGCGTCCCAAATTGTACTGATTCACCATAGCCTAACTGTTCAATTGTGGCAGGAATTGAACCTTGAACGAGGTTGAGCCAAGGATTCTCGACATTGCCCCAAGGAGAGTTGATATCTACCACGGATGCAGCATCCAATACTAGCCGCGCCATATCTAACGCCAGTCGCCAATCCAATAAGCCATGATAAGCCAAGTTTTGATAGTCCCGCAAACAGAGATTGCAGGAGGCGTCGCACTCCCTACCATGTCCGTGAGGATTGAGCCACTGGCTGGCAATGCTGTTTGGAGCAGTTATACTAGCTTGAACCATCAGTTGTTGAAACTGATTCGTTTTAGCAAGTTCCGTGCAATATCCCGCCCCATTTTCTAGTTTGTCGCTTAAAAAAGCCTGCCCGATAACTGTTCCATTCTGTTCTAAAGAACGGAAACCTGCCTCTAACTCCAAAGAATCCACATCCAGGTGAGCGGCAGCAGCTACGCGCAACCAAAAGGCGAAAGAATACCAAGCAGCACGCCCTACAACTGTCCTGGGGTCAGCAAACACGCCGTCGGGCCATCCCTCGATATTGACCAACAGAATATCGGTTTTCCGTCGAGAGAGTAAGGCGACTCGGTAGGCAGGGCCAGATGTTCCGACTTTGCTATCAGATTTGGGAGATACGGCATAAGCTCCCGGTTTGGTGCGCCCAAAAACCTTTGCCTGCTGAAAGTCAAACCCGCCTTGGCCTCCATTATCGTTAACAGAAATAATGCTGTCATTAAAGGCGCAAATCGAAGCATTCAGAAGCGATGCAGGGGGAGTAACGTTAGCACTAATACTCAAAGAGGGTCGCGTAGAACGCGGTTGCCATTCAAATTGGCCGTCAAAGTCTTCCTCTTGCAAGTCGGTAAAGAATCCTTTGGGTTCTCTGGCATCTACGGTACGCAGATCGTTAGCCCCACAAACCGGACATTCAATGGTTGGCGGTTTCTCACCTCCGGGTAAGGGTTGATTTAAGACGGTGTGCGGGTAAACTACGGCTTGGCAGTTTTTACACAGTCCGAGAGAGGGATTACCCTGGGTGAGGGCGGGAACTAATCCAGGGGATGAAGTAATTTTGCCGCCCTGGGGAAACAACTCGACCACGCCACAGGCAGTATGAACGGCTTTATCCTTTACGGTTTGGGAACCGGGGGCAAATTGAGAAATGGCTACATCTAAGTTGCGGTCTACGATTCCGGTTTCGGGGGGCCATTGAGTCCCGGAAAAAGGCCATCGGGTATAAAGCAAGCGCACTCGGGTGGGGAAACCAAACATCGGCAGTAACCCAGCGTTGGCTAGGCGTTCGCTTAAGGCATTTTGGGTGTAGGTGGGGTCATCGACGATTTCTTGAATTTGAGGGATTAAGTCATTACGGAGAGAGTTCAATATTTTGGTATTGCTGGCATTAAATGAGGTTTGGACGCGCAAGATATCTAATACGGATAAAATGGCGGGTTCGTTAGCCGGGTCATTGAGCCAAGCAGCGATTTCCGGTGCGTAATGAGTCCAATCTTTAACCGAGCCAAATTCACCATGTACGTTATCAGTGCCATCATATGTTAAACCAACGTTGGCGGATGCTTGTAAACTCAACCGGGCAATGGGGAAGGCTTGCCGCAACACTTCTTTAATCAGGACGCGCTGAAAAATTTCTTGACTCCCCATGTCAACGTAAGGGGCTGGCGGTGGGTCGCCGGTGATGCTTTCGGGACGTTGGAAGTAGAAATCATCGTGACTTCTGCCGCGACAGAAGGTGACGGCGAGAGAGACGCCAGCAGAACGTCTGCCTGCACGTCCGACTCGTTGTTGATAGTTGAAGCGGCGAGGGGGCATATTTGCCATCATTACGGCAAGTAAGGCTCCGATGTCAACGCCTGCTTCCATTGTGGTGGTGACGCTGAGGAGGTCGATGCCTTGAACCTGGGGGATTTCGTTGTTGATGAAGATGTCTTGGAACCAGCGTTGCCGTTTGGTGCGATCGCCCTTATCGGTTTGTCCGGTCAATTCTGCGGCATTCAGGCGGAAAGGGCCGCCCGCTTGTTCGGATAAATAGTTGTAGTAGTCAAAATCCGTGGTGGTTTTGTCTTCCTCTAGCCGATCTCTGGAATTGCTACACTCAGGGCAAATACCTGCTGCCTGATGCAGAAAAAACGCATTACATTGCAGACACCGATATCCCGGACGCGCCCCGTTTTGTTTTTCTGGAGGTAGAACCAGATAAAGATTGTTGGGATCAAGGGCAATTGTGCGACTGCTCGGTACGGCGGCTTTGGACAACAAAAGTTGTTCCTGCACATCCTCTAGGTTTAATCCCGCATTTTTAATGTATGTTTTGGCATATCCAGGTAGCTCATTTTCATTGCCGAGATAAAAACTATCTTCAGAATATATATGTCTTCTGCGTATGCCTAATTGGCGAATAACTGCATCACTTGTCTGAATAATTGTTGCCGATGGATTCCCTTGAGGTTTGTAACTGACCCATCCTTGGCCAATTCCTTCTAAAGTTCTGACCATGTGAGCAAACAGCACATACATCAGTTCAGCAGTTAACATCCCCTCCATTAGTTGCAGATGATTCTGTTGCTCTGGAATTGGGTTAACAATATTTGTGATGGCACTACCAGTCCAATTATAGCAATCAAACCAAGGTCGCCATTCTTTGCCGCTTCCCTGCCCTACTGGATAATTCAGGGAGCGGAATCTGGAACCACCTGGACAAACACCTGATGCGAGTAAGCCATCTCGAACTCGATCTCGCAAATTCAAAAGGGGAATGCGTTCGGGGTAACGTTCGAGTAAACCAAGCCACTCATTACGAGCTTGTGGGTTACTCGAAGGTAAATCCATAACCCAGGAAAACGCTTCGGCAACTAACTGGGCGTTGGCATTACTAAATCGGTTGTATCGGCTTGTATCTTCAGGGGGCGACGGTGCAACTACCGCAGCATAAAGACTGGGATTTAAGTATTGCAACCTATCTATAGCTATCTGATTATTTCTACAAGTCATACGCAAAAAGGCTACCAAATCATTCCAGTAATCTTGGAATGACTGAATCAGCAGCATCCGCGCCATGTCACGGTAATGATCACGCTCCATCCCTGCTGCCAACTTTGCGGCATCTTGGCGACTATCGGAAAATATCACCAGTTTGCGCGAGGAGCGACTGGTGGGAGTGGGAGGTGCGGGCATTTCCCTGAGCAGTCCACTGGCAATCACTTGGCAGGCTTTCTGAAATCCCGTGCGGTGGAAGCGTAGGGGGGTGGGGAATTTGTCGCGTTTCCCGTAATCCGCTTCGCAGCGGGGACACTTACTCGGTAATGCTCGTTGCTCTGGATGCTCCCCTCCAACTTGATACAGCCACCCTGGTATTTCATCATCAGCTTTGGGTGGCTTGCTATCCTGTGTGAGTACGCCTGTCACTCGGTTGAGTTTGGCGCGAACCCATTTGCGTTTTATCTTGTCCAGAGTCCATTCTAGGTCTTGAGGTTCGGTATTCCAAGGGGGTGTCTCGTGGGGTAATGGCCAAAATACTCGGTAGTTGCCATAGCGTTGGTTGAGAACTACTAAATCAGGAATTCCCTCTAAATTGGGTTGGTCGGGGGTTAATATCTCTATATTTCTGTTGCCTATCTTGCGCGTTGCCTTGTAACCGCCCAAAAACACATCGCCGCAAACTTCGCATACCAGTAGGTCCAAAACTCGGGAACCACAGGAACAGGTTAAGCTGTGGGTGGCATGAATAGCACCGACGGTGGGGCGAATTGCCTCTTGTTGGCGACGTTGAGAATTTACCGCATCGTCGGTACAGTCAGGATTACAACAAGCCCAGAGGTTTTGCAGGTTGTGGAAGAATAAATGACCGCGCATGGGTTGGGGCGATCGCCCGGTTGTCGGTAATTGCGACATTCCCAGTGCCAGCAGTAGTCCCCGCATACTATCAGAAACTACGCCATTCGTCCCTGCACCAAACAGTTGGCGGTCTAAATCTTTTGGCTCGTTTGCTTCGTCTGGGTTGATAACTTTTGCCGCCCGCACTGTAGGATTAGGCTCGCTTGGGTTAAGCAAATGGTCAACTTCCCGGCAAGCATCCCGCAGTGCATCGGCGGCATTTATCCTCTGCAATGCTTCCCCAATCTGTTGTTCTGCACTCAGTCCAGTTGCCGCAGGTTGACCCAGTTGCATCGCCAAATTGGACATCGCCTCCCGTACTGGATTGGACACTGGATCGGGCGGTTGCATGGGTTCCAAGGGGTCGGGTTGCACAGCCTGAGCAAACTGAGCAAAGGCATTTTGATACCCGGAAAGATTGAATCTCGCTCCCGATGTGGGGGGGATTTGTTGTCCAGAAATAAAGGCAAAATTGTCCCGTCCGAAAAAGTCGCGCAAAAAATTTCGACCCGGGGGATTATCTTCTAAACTAGCGGTTGTGGTTAAAATTCGCAGTTGAGGTGAGTCGGCGGTTAATCCCAAACGGTCATAAAGCAAGCGCAAGATATAAGCGACTTCAGTTCCGGGGGTGCCGCGATAGGCGTGGAGTTCGTCAATAATTAGGAAAAATTGGTTTTTTGGGTCGCTCTCTAACCACTGTTTAGTTTGGTCAAATATCCTATTTTCAATGCTCCGCATCATCATAATGTTGAGCATACAGTAATTGGTAATCAGAATATCCGGGGGAGTGTCTTGCATATCCCAGCGCGATCGCATCTCTCCCCCATCGAGTCGCGGGAAATAGTACGACAAATCTGGCATCTCCTGCAGCAGAGAAGGATTGTTTTGAATTGCCGCATCGATTTGTTGCCGTTGCTGTTCCAGTTCCCTTAACTCGGTTCTCAGTCGTCGGATACTGTTTTTGGTTTGAATTCCTGAAACTGGGGTTTGTCCTGTGTAGCGACCAAAAGTAATCCGGTTACCGCTGCGATCGCGATCTAACCACTGGTGGATTTGTGGCGCTTCCAGTGCTTTTCGCAAGCGGCGCAATTGGTCTTCAACTAAGGCATTTAATGGATAGAGAATTAAGGCGCGTAAAGCTTTTGGTCGAGTTGCATGTTGCCATTGGGATCTCCAATTGCCAATGGGATTGACACTATCATCCCACCAGCGGGTATTGTTGGGGGGTGGCGGACAAGTTTGCCAAGTGCTTGATTCTCGGGCTAACTGTGCGAAGAGTGGCAAGAGGAAACATTCGGTTTTACCGGAACCCGTACCCGTAGTGACGACTAAATCCTTTTGGTTGACTAGGACTTCTTGCAAGCTTTCCCACTGGTGCCGATAAAGTGGAATAGAGGGTTCAAAAATTGCTTGTCCCAGTTGTGCTAAATCCCTGTATTCTGGAGGCAATTGATTGGCAGCAGCGGATAAAGTCATTCCCGAGGAGGGATAAATGGGGACAGGTTCCACCAAGGGCGGTTGACTCAAGATACCGGGTTGCTGTAACAATCTGTCTCGTTCGTCGGCTAAAGCTCGATAGCGCAGAGGAAAGGCGCTTTTGATGTAGAGATGATAAATGCGATCGAGTCTTTGATATGAGCCAACCAGGTCATGCATGGGTTTAATCCTCTTGGCAGGTTAGATGCAGTTTTTCCACCAGTTTTTGCACTAGCTCCTTTCTTATGTTCTCATAGATGAGGCACTCAGTTTGTTGAATTGGGTAATAAGTCGGTAGAAATCCGGATGCCAGCACTAAGGCGCGTTCGTAAATTTCAGGCGATCGCTGATTCCAGGGAATTATCAAACAGGCCATCATCGTATCATAACGCACTACGCAAGGGCGATCGCTGTGGTGATGCGCCAGAAATCTTAACCCATACCAGTCCCCCTGTCGCCAAGTCGCGGTGTCTGCTTCATAGAAAAGGGTTCGAGGGGGAATCCCTGTTTTCTCAGAATGCCACATTTGATACATTCCGGTTTCATTGGGGGAAATGCACTCGATAAAATCATTAATTTCCCCATCAAACCGCTTCCACTGGTACAATGGAGAGACAATTCCTGGCAGAGTAGTCAGGTTTTGTTGCCAATCGGTGAGTTCCGGTAGGAGTTCAGCCAATTGCAGGGAAACTTCACCGGGGTTGAGGAGAGAAAGCTGTGAAGCGATTTCCTCTATTTTTGTCGTTTTTACTCGAATACAAGCTGGTGCATTTCCTTGGGGTTGCGGTTTGGATATGACTTCGGCATAGTGTTGTAACTGTTTCAGTAACTCTATGCTCCGCTGACCGCATAAGGTGTATTCTGGAGTATCTGAATCCGAGCTAATTTTAACAAGAGCAGGAGATGCTATAGACCAACGTTTACCATCTGCTGAAGATTCAAGATGTCCGAGGAGTTTTAAGCGGCGTAAGAGGCGTTTGGGGTGGTCGATATTGAGCGTCTCGCAGACTTTGTTGAAGGAGTCTCGGGTGCCGCATCCGACAGCAGAGAGCCAATAGAGAAGGCGATCGCAGCGTTGCGATCGCTCCTCTACTTCATGCGATCGCTCCTCTAGATCCGAAGATGATTGATAGGGTGAGGTTATCCAGTCTTCTTCATTATTATTGACCTGGGGTTGACGGGGTTGATACGGGATGGTATAGGTGTAATCGCAAACGTCATGAGCCGCACCAACCATTTGTTTTATTTGTTCATAAGTAAAACTAGCATTTCCCCGAACGGCTGGACTTTTAAAGTAGGGTAGCTTCAGTAAGTGAGACCCTTCGACATCTGCCGGAATCGCTCCGATGCGATCGCTCTCAATCGCCAGAAAAAAATAAAACGGTTTTCTCGGTTTAGCTCCTTTTTCTAAACGCAACAGAGGGAGGTAATTGCTCAGATTTTTGTCTTGGACAATTTTAGAAATTTGTTCTATCAAGTCTTGTGGTTTTCCCCGATAAGAATACCCGAGATACCATCGCTGTACTTTTGTCATTTAGCACCCCCTTATTTTATCCGCTTTCAGAATTTCGTTCAATGATGCTCCCGCAAATCCGATACTCAGAAGCGATCGCTAACTGTTCGCGTCGTTGAGGTGATGCGATCGCCAATTCATCCCAGGGCAAAATTCTCAAGAATCTTTCAGTTGAACCCCGTCCAGCCGTCGCCTCTATCAGATACTCACCAGTACCGGGAAACACTATTGTATTCTTGTTATTAGTTTTGACTGTTGCCGAATGTATTTCATGATTATCAGATAGGCGAGTTACTTTTAACTCACTCGAAGGAGCAAAGCCAAACACGGTAATTTCTGGCGGGTATTCTTCTAACCAAGCATTTTGTTGAGGCACTCGTAACCCACCGGATAAGCTAATCGATAATCGCACAATAGGTTGCAACGCATCTTTGAGTTCTGAATTCTTAATAAACACCGCATCCCAAGCTTGAGAAATGACCATGCACTCGTCTAGTTCTACCCAGTTTGAATTCTCAAAACGTGATATCGGTTCGCCACTCCATTCGATTAACCGTTCGTCTCGTAAACGGTATAAATCAGATAGCAATTCCTGCTTACATAGCAATATAAAAGCTGTCCCAAGAGGTGGCGTTCCCCAAGCGGCGTAAACGCCAGAATCCGGATTATCCGGATCGGGAATCAAAATCCAGAAATCCCGTTGGGGCAAAATTACACAATCGAGGGTGGGGTTTTCTCTAATGTCGTATCTCGCACCGCGATCCAATTCACTGGCATTCAGGGGAGACTCAAGGGGGAAATACCATCCGGGACGTTCCTCTTTCAAAAGCTGAATTCTATCCCCTTGCTGAACGGAGATAGACTCCACTTGCCGTCCCCGTTGTTGTTTCGGGTAAAGAGAGTAATCAACCTGACCTAAAAATGGATCTTCTGTCCGGTACAATACAGCCAAAAAATAGCGAGTGCGAGTGCGAATTCCTGCGCTTGTAACTGTGGCAGATATCTCTGGATACTCTAACCAGTGTTGGTAAACTTCGTGGATGGTTTCTGCAACAGCTTCATAACGTTGTCTATCTTCCAGCAACTGTTTAAGATGTTGAGGAAATCTGGATGCTTCTCGTCGCATATTTGCTAACAACGTCATTCCATCCCAATCTTTTTTCCACTGTTTTTCGTTAAATAAAAGCCGTAGTCGGTCTTGATCTGCACGACGCAGGAGGGATTGAGAGATTGGATAGTTAATATATTTATCTCGCCGGCTACTTCCTGGTTGCGCTGAAGGCAAGAATCCTTGTCGCATCAACCACTGATTCCACTCTTTCCACAAAAGTTCTTCACTGCCAACTTTTAGTCCCGGTGGACGGTGGTTTTTTGTTGTGATTGTAAAAATTTCTTTTAATCGCTGGAAGTAATTGGTCTCATCTATCTCTTCTTCTTCAGCCATTTGATAAGCGGCTAAAACGGTTGTGGCTAAAAATGCTATACCTTGAGGATAGCCTTTGGCATCGCACCTACAGACGCGCTCGATATCTATCCGTTCCTCAAGGAAGACTCTTGTTCTCACCGCTGAGAGAAAATCATCGATCCATGTGTCTGCATTTAGCTCTAAACCAAATTCTTCACCAATGCGATCGAGGATGTCATCGTCTACACTGAGGTAAACTCTTGTTCCCCGGGATATACCACTGGTAAAGTAGGATGCTATTGCCTGATTCCACTGTTGGTAATTTGCCATTGCGGCCTTGGGCGATCGCCGGTGAGTGAGCAGTGGGTCTTGATTTTAGGTCCGATTTTCCTCCAGTTAGATTGCTCCAACTCAAGCTCCCGCCCAGAAATACTGGATTAGCCGGCGATCGCGATAATCATCCCATTCTCATAACCTATTTTTTATTGTTGCAGATTTTGCCGCTTCCAAGCTCAGTGAATCCAACAAATTAACTTTGCGGAAGATTGAGGGGTGTAGCTGTCCCTCGTCAACTCCAGAGGTTGATGAGCAGTAACTGGACTTGGCGATCATCTCGGAGGTAGTCTCATATTCCGGTGGCATCACGTCATTGAAGACCCAGGCAGCTAATCCGGCTTTGTTGAGGTCCTGTTTGGCTCAGGTTAAGGTTTTGAAATCAGCGCTCATGAGTTCATGGGGGCAGTATTCCGATGAGTGTTGTGACTTTCCATGAAGGCATTGTTTTTCCCTCCTGCGATCGCCACCCGATCCGATTGGGAGAGCATAAGGACCCCATCACCGGCGGTTGAACCAAACGTTTATTATAATTTAATCTAGGGATTAACGATAGTCCCTGACTGGCGATCGCCCTTAAC
>NZ_JAFLQW010000497.1 GCF_017313335.1 Phormidium pseudopriestleyi FRX01
TCATCTGCCTAGTTAGTAATATCCATCAGAATAATCTCCAGCATTGGCAGAACCCTTTTGAGCATTATCTGGAGTGGTATCTCCATAGAAAATACTATTCGGAGTAACCGGCTTTGTTTTGATAAACTTTTCGCGTCCATCTAAGCGTTCGGGAATTTCCGGAAATTCCTCAACTGGCATTCCTTCTACTACTTTTTCCATGAATTGACGCCAGGTGAAGGCGGCGGTACTGCTGCTTCCCCAGGTGGGATAACTATCATCATTGCCCAGCCAAACTCCAGTAACTAATTGAGGAATATAGCCAATAAACCAGAGGTCTCGCGCTTCGTCGGAGGTGCCGGTTTTTCCGGCAACGGGACGATTACCTAACTGCGCCGCTGAACCAGTGCCATATTGGACGACGGGTTCTAACATCCAAGTGACGATCGCAGAGGTTTCTTGATCTAATGCTTGTTTGGGTTGAGATTTCCCTTGGTAAATGGCTTTGCCTCGGCGATCAATAATGCGGGTGATGCCGTGGGTTTCATGATATTTTCCTTCAGCGGCGATCGTGCCGTAGGCGCTGGTTAGTTCCAGTAAATTAACTTCAGATCCGCCGAGGGCTAAGGAATAAATTGGGTCAAGTTTTGACTTGATTCCCATATTTTTAGCAAGTTCGATGGTGGGTTCAAAGCCAATATCAATTAAGACTTTTACGGCGACGACATTAATAGAATTGGTTAAGGCATCGCTGATGGAAACCCAACCGCGATATTTGCCGCCATAGTTGCGCGGTTTGTAACCATCAACTTTAAAATTGGCATCTTCATAGCCATCGTAGGGAGACCAACCGGCAGCGATCGCAGCAGCATAGACAAACCCTTTAAAAGTCGAACCCGGTTGACGTTGTGCCTGAGTCACCCGATTGAATTCGCTTTCCTGAAACGATCGCCCCCCCACCATCACTTTAATTTCCCCAGTATCTGGGGCGATCGCCACCAATGCCGCCTGCTCAAATCCTTGGCCAGGTCCATCCAGTTCTGCCGCTTCTTTCACCACCTTTTCAGCCATTTTCTGCCAGTTGAGATCAATGGTAGTTTCCACCGTCAATCCACCCATTTCCAGGGCTTCTTTTGACACCAACTTCGGCAATTCTTTCTGAATATAAGAAGTAAAATAAGGCGCTTCAACTTTGAGTCGTTTTGGCGCGCTTGCTTGCACCTGTAGAGGTTGTTCTCTCGCTGCCGCCGCTGCTTCGGCTGTAATGTATCCCAATTCAGTCATCCGCTGCAAAACAATATTGCGGCGGACTCGGGCATTTTCTTGACTGACTAAAGGCGAGTAAGCTGAAGGGGCCGGTGGCAATCCAGCAATCATCGCTATTTCACTCAGGGTCAATTCATCCACAGACTTACTAAAATAAACCCAAGCCGCATCCGCAATCCCATAAGCACCCGAACCGAGATAAACATAATTCAGGTAGCGTTCGAGGATTTGCTGCTTCCTCATGTTTTTCTCAATTTTTCCAGCTAAAAATGCCTCCCGAATTTTCCGTCCTGCCGTTTGTTCCTGAGTCAGAAACACCATGCGGGCGAGTTGTTGGGTAATGGTACTCCCCCCTTCAACCACCTCTCTAGCGAGGATATTGGCGATCGCTGCCCGCAGTAACCCTTGATAGTCCAACCCTCCATGTTTATAAAATCGGCTGTCTTCAGAAGCGATGAAGGCGGAGACTAGGGGTGGGGGGATGTCCTGCATTCTCAGCTTGTCGCGGGTTGCCGGTCCGATTTGCTGCAAAATAGAGCCATCTTCAGTGGTAATAGTTAACGTCCCATCCCGGACGAAGGTAAAGACTTCTGAGACATCCGGTAAACTGCGATCGATTCGCCACCAAACCCAGGTGAGGGTCCCGGCTGTACTACTGACGACCACAACGCCCAAACCCACCCAAAAGATCCGACGACGATAGAGGGGTTTTCCCCCGGGTTTAACCCAGAGGCGTTTGAGGGTGGCTAGAATATTTCTAGCCGGTTTACGAGCTTTGGAGGGTTTATCGGGATCCGAGGGATTCTCCCCTGGGGCGATCGCCCTGGGTTCCAAAGGTCTACCCCCCTCTCCTGGGGCTAAACTGAGGGGAGACCCGGGAATAGCGGTCCGGTTTGAAGGGTCAACCCCTGGGCGATCGCCTTGGTTTTGCTGGCGCAAATCCCCCAGTTTTTTGGGTTGGGTCCCGGTTGCACTCCCGAATTTCCTGGAGATATTTTTGAGCTTGGAAATAAATTTAGCCACGTCAACTCCTCTCACCGCCACTTACCGAGCCTTATTGGGTTTTATTTTAGAGCTTGGGATCAGTATTTGCATTAAAATTCCGGTTATTTTTTGAGCCGGAACCTAGGCGTTCCGGCAGCGTTCTAGCACAGGGATTTCCAGCGATCGCCGCTAAATTATACTGGCATGACCGATCGCCAGGGCCGTCACCAACATTCCCAACACCAAAAACGGCTGGGCTGATGCCTGATATTTAACATCATTTTCCAAAGGATTCCGAAGAAAATACATATCCTGGAAGGTAATTTGCGGAATCACCAGCAAAATCAGGATAGCTGCATACAGGTTTTGGTGAATGGCAATCAGATATCCCGCGATTCCCAATTGGAAGATATCAATCATCAGGACACAGATCCAAGCGGCAGTCCCGATCCCAAACATCACAGGTAAGGATTGTAAACCCAGTTGCTTATCTCCTTCCACGCTTTTAAAGTCATTGACGATCGCAATTCCCAATCCCGCCATACTGTAAATCAGGGTGATCACCATGATTTTCGGTCCAATTTCCCCAAATAGGGCTTGTCCCGCCCACCAAGGCAGGGCAATATAACTGGCACCTAGGGCATAGTTTCCTAACCAGCCATTTTTCTTCAGTTTCAGGGGCGGTGCAGAATAAATATAAGAAACAAAGGAACCCCCGACTGCCAAGGCGGTAATCGTGGGAAAATCATGACCAGCCCAAATATCTAGGGCGTAGGCGACGCCAATACCTGCCAGTAACAACACCCAAATTTGGCTAATCACTTGAGGGACAGCGATCGCCCCAGAGGGAATTGGCCGATAAGGTTCATTAATCGCATCTAAATCGCGATCGTAGAAATCATTAATGGTTTGAGTGTAGCCTGCCAGCAAAGGGCCAGACATCAACATACAAGCGGCTGCAATTAAAATATGCTCTAACTTCCATTCGTAGTTACCAGAAGCGGCGGCCCCACAGACCACCCCCCAAATCAAGGGAATCCAGGTGATCGGTTTCATCAATTGCAGCCGAATTTTCCAAATGGATGTTTCCTGGACATCCGCCCCTTTCATCCCCAACATCTGCCGAGTTCTAGCATTGCGGTTGGATGACTCAGGGTCAGCAATTGGGGTGGGTGTTGGTGAAGTCGCAGCCTCTGAAGGTGGAACGCGATCGGGAGAGTTGGACAGATTGGACTCAGAGGTAGGGGGGTTAGACATATCAGACTTGGGAGAGTTTCGGTTGGTTAAGTAATCAGTCTAATTGATTATGGGTTAACGACGGAGTGGCAGCAAGGCGATCGCCTTAACCCCTCTGCATTTTTCAAATTCTCAATCCCGACAATCTCAACTCCGTAAGGCGATCGCCCGTCGGATGTCTCCAGTCCAACCGTCACCTCTCCAACGGGCGATCGCACCGTTTAAAACAACTTAAAACCCGTTAAAACGAAATAATTAAGAATTGCTGCTGAAACTTCGCCCCTTTAACCGCTTTCCCCTTTAACTCCGCAGGCAACGAAATATTACGCCGTTGGTCCCCAGCTTCAATCGTCACTTCTGGGCCATATTGCGTCAGCTTGACTTGTTTTTTGTCAAATCCGGGCAAAAATAATTTCACCTGACTGTTTACCCGGTCAACTTCAATCGGTTGGGGGACACCTGCTGGTTTCTTGAAGTCTGGCAAGGCATCCATCAGGGGTTGCCAATCGTTCCCCTCCATCTGTGGAATGGAAGTCACCGGCAGGGGTGCAAATTGTTCCACCACTTCATCGGTAACTGGGGTTAAATTACAAATCAATCCGCCTACGGTTAAACCCGCTTGTTGAGCGCTACCCCACAGATAGCGACTGGTTTCCACCCCAGGGCGATCGCCCGTCGTCACCAAGTAAGCAATCACCCGATTGGGGTCACCCACAGATTGTTTCCCCCGTTCCAATAAATCCGTCGCTTGTTCTGCCGGTTTACCCCCGACATTATCCAAGGACCAGCCGGTATTAAACACCGTACTGGTGACAGGTTGCACAAAAGGCGAAAGCGCTTTACCCAGTTCCGATTCCGCCAACACCCCTCGGAAGCGGCGAATATACCAGCTTAAAATCTCGGGGATTCCCAGCATTCGGAGGGTATCTTTATCCCCTCTGCCGTCGTAAACGATCACATCATATTGATTGCTGGCATCATACTCTCTCAGGGCATTCAGTGCCAGAGCGCTATCCATCCCCGGCAATACTCCCAATTCTTCGCCATAGACCTCCTTAAAAAAGGGAGTACGAAGGTATTCCGCTTCCAAATCTTTCACTTGCTGCCAACTGCGTTGGAGGAGTACCGATGATTCTAGCTGTACTGCTTTGAAGTTAGCGCCGATTTCTATGGGATCGCAGGTGACGGTCGCACCGACGAGTAAACTAAAAGCGGGACTGCTATCTTGGCCGACGAGCAACACGCGGTTACCTTGGGATGCAAATCTTTTGGCAGCGGCGATCGCGACGGTCGTTTTTCCAGTCCCACCTTTTCCTAAAAAGGTCAAAATTAAGGCCATTTGTTTCTGTTGGTTTCCCCTGAACCTTTCTTATGTTAATGGTTGATCGCGGGAGTGACAGGTTGGTTTCCCCACTGTTCCCACCGCGATCGCCCCCCTTATAGGGCTTCGACTTCATCCTCAAAGAACCAAGCCGTGATTCCGCTCTCCAACTGAACCACCACTCCAACACCGCTGGCATCCGTCATTTTAAAATCTTTGATGGTGCCGACGGGATTGGTTTTAATTTTGGCGACCAGATCAGCCGACAATCTTTCTCTGAGGCGGGTAACTTTGACCTTTTGACCGATTTTCATTTGAAATCCTGTGGGTTTCCTCTGATTTAACCATTCCACAGTTTATCAGTGCTTGCCGCTGATTATGAAGCCTTTGGACAAAGGTTGAGGGAGGAATTTTCTGCCTTGATCCGTTGCTCCTTCAGTCTTCTCTAGTCCCCTAACCGAACTCATCATGCTTGCCAAACGAATCTTACCCTGTTTAGATGTCAAAGCCGGTCGTGTTGTCAAGGGAATTAACTTTGTCAACCTTAAGGATGCCGGAGACCCCGTAGAACTGGCTCAGGTTTACAATGAAGCCGGTGCCGATGAGTTGGTGTTTCTGGATATCACGGCCACTCATGAGGACCGGGATATTATTTTTGATGTGGTTTACCGCACTGCCGAACAGGTTTTTATCCCTCTGACCGTCGGGGGCGGGATCCAATCCTTAGAAACCATTAAAAAATTGTTAAGAGCCGGGGCTGATAAAATCAGCATCAACTCCGCAGCGGTGCGAAACCCAGATTTTATTAATCAAGCCAGCGATCGCTTTGGGAATCAGTGTATTGTCGTGGCTCTTGATGCCCGCCGTCGCACGGATCCAGAAAATCCCGGTTGGGATGTGTATGTACGCGGGGGCCGTGAAAATACTGGCATCGATGCGATCGCCTGGGCAAAAGAAGTCGAACAACGCGGATGTGGAGAATTACTCGTCACCAGTATGGATGCCGACGGTACTCAAGCAGGTTATGACTTAGAACTAACTCGCACGATAGCCCAACAAGTGCAAATTCCGGTGATTGCGTCCGGAGGTGCCGGGAACTGCCAACATATTTATGAAGCCCTTACCACAGGCCAATCTGAAGCGGCCCTGCTGGCCTCTTTATTACATTACGGCCAACTCAGCGTTTCTGAGATTAAAACCTACCTCGCCGAACGACAAGTCCCCATCCGTCAATTGTAAAGGGGAGTCCAAACTGCTCTAAACTCCGGTGGTCCCGGCCCACCGGAAGGCCGCCAGAATTAGCGATCGGCCATTCTGACTTCATCTCTAACGCGATCGGCACTCAGCCATTAATTCCCCCTTAAGTCTTTGCCTTCTCTCGGAAGTATGAATATAGTCTTAAGGTTTACGATATAACCGGCGCTGTCTGTCTCGGCAAATTGCCTTCTAATCCTTACTCAGCAGGGATTTGGGTTCCCCCTCCTCTCGAATGGATAGGAGTGGGATTTTTTCTGTAGCTCTCCCCACTTAATCTGAGAGGATGTTAAAATATGTAAAGTAATGGGGGAATATATGTAAAGTTATGATTCTGATCCTCATAATCGTCATAGCTTTGGTGGCCTGGTCCCTGCATCTGATGCAGCAAGCCGTCGATAAAAGTGAATTTTCGCTGATGCTGGCAGGGACCTTGGTCGCAATGGCTGCGGCAGCAATGATGGCCGTCTATTTCCTGATGGGCGACTATATGCTGTATGTCCGAGAAATGGCGAATCGAGGAGTGCTGGAGTCTTATTACACTTCCACCAGCGCGGTAAGTGTTAATCCTTGGATAGAAACGGGGACGATAGATTATTATGAAACCAGCGATCGCGCCCCACTGCTGCCATAGCCCTAAATTTTCAGGGGGCGCTCAACAGGGGTTATCCCGCATGAAATTGCCTCACCGCAACGATCAGCAGACTACCGCAGAAAATTTGGACAATTTTTGACTAACCTAGTTGACAAATTAATCCGGTTCGTGCCAATATAATAAAGCGCTGAACGGGGCTATAGCTCAGTTGGTAGAGCACCTCAATGGCATTGAGGGGGCCAGCGGTTCGAGTCCGCTTAGCTCCATATAAATCAGAAAGAGGGACACAGTAATGTATTGTGTCCCTCTTTTTTTTCTCAATTTGCGCGCTTTGAGAATCAAAAATTCCCCTAAATTTAGCAATAGCCACAGGGACTACAGTCCCGATTGTTCCCAGTCATCAACCCATCCTAAACCCATCCTAGGGGCGATCGCACCTGTAGATCCGCAGCAGCAACCTCAGCAAAAAAGAACAAGATTCATTACAAACCGAGATCCAGGGAGAACCTCGATTCTCGCGATCCCTATGACTCTATGTTTATCCCAATCGCGATCCCCAATCTACACGGGCCGTCATTGTACTGAATTAAATCAGGCGATCGCCCTTTGCTCCCTGAGTTTAGTCAGTCTTAATACTTAGGTCGAAAGACATATCAAATTTTCATAATAAAACTGTTACAATTTATACTAAATTTACAATTTATAGAGATTTTTCGGTTAGGCTACGAATAACAAGGAAATTAATCACAGCGTGCTGACATCCCGCGCCACTCCATCCGCGAATCGTATGGCTAAAACCGGGCGCGGGATCACCGAGTTGATCCGCCCTTCATTCCCCAAATTATAAATCTATGGTTTTATCAACGCCCTTAACACAAATTTCCCCCTCCCCGGCTTACATTTGTCCCCATGACCGCGCCTGCACCTACTTGGGACAAGCAGCCCTGGCCTTAGAAATGGATCCGAACATCTTGCGGATTCTCGAACAACCGCGCAAAGTCGTCACTGTCTCCATTCCCGTACTCTTAGATAATGGCGAAGTCCAAGTCCTCGCCGGACATCGAGTCCAACATTGTGACGTTCTAGGACCCTATAAAGGCGGAACTCGTTATCATCCAGCGGTTACCTTACAGGAATTATCCGCCTTAGCTATGCTGATGACCTGGAAATGTGCCTTAGTCGGAATTCCATACGGGGGGGCCAAAGGCGGCATTGCGATCGACCCCCATCGTTACTCTGTTCGTGAATTAGAACGGATTACTCGACGCTACACCAGCGAACTGATTAAAGATATTGGACCGGCGATCGATATTCCAGCCCCAGATATTGGTACGTCCTCCCAAGAAATGGCTTGGATGATGGACACTTATTCGATGAATGTCGGTCATGCCGTCCCGGGAGTTGTCACGGGAAAACCGTTATCCATCGGCGGTTCCAAAGGTCGGGCTATGGCAACGGGACGGGGTGTGATGATTACGGTCCGGGAAGCCTTAATCGAACGGGGACAAACCTTATCCCAAACCCGGATTGCGATTCAAGGGTTTGGTAAAGTTGGTGCGGCAGCATTCGCGTTACTCCATGAAGCCGGTGCCAAGATTATCGCCGTGTCTGATGTTTCCGGTGCATTTTTTGCCGAAAACGGATTAGATATTCCTGCACTGGAAGGATATGCCCGAGAAAATAAAGGCAGTTTGGCAGGATTTCCCGACGCCGAACTCATTACTAACGCCGAATTATTGGCCCTACCCTGTGATGTGCTGATTCCAGCAGCCCTAGAAGACCAAATTACCGAGGAAAATGCCGAGCAGGTCCAAGCGCAAATTGTGGCAGAGGCTGCTAATGCGCCGGTTACTTTAATGGGCGATCGCCTCCTAGAAGCCCGAGGCATCACCGTCCTCCCGGATATTTTAGCCAACGCCGGGGGCGTGGTGGTCAGTTATTTGGAATGGGTCCAAGGTCAATCCTACATCTTTTGGGATGAGGAACGGGTCAACCGGGAAATGGAAGGGTTGATGGTGCAAGCCTATCAGCGAGTCAGCGAACTAGCCCAAAACCGCCAGATTCCCTTGAGACAAGCGGCCTATATGTTGGGAGTAGGGCGCGTGGCTGAGGCTTTACGCGATCGCGGTCTATATCCATAATCTGAGGATTACCATAGACCCCGGTCTCCAGATGGAGGCCGGGGTTTTTTGCGGTTACTTCTATATATATAGAGAAACGTCATAGAAACGCCCGGTTGAGGGTCCTTGGAACGTCGGTCTCATCCCCAAGGCGATCGGCCTTTATCTATATCTATATCTATAGAACCGGCTATTCTAGGATCCTTGAATCCAGTTCATCCCCTCTAGCCAAGGTTTCATCCTCAAGGCGATCGCTCTTCTCCAAAAACTACCTTGAGAAAGAACCGCGATCGGACCCTCCTCTATCTGGGGATTGAGCAATTTTACTCAGGGAAGTCTTCCTTAGTTCGAGGTTATCCCTCAATTCTTTAAAAAATTTCTATTCTAAAACCTTTGTCAGGCAAGACTTCCAGACTTTTTTCAAAAAAAA
>NZ_JAFLQW010000390.1 GCF_017313335.1 Phormidium pseudopriestleyi FRX01
ACAAATGACAAATGACCAATAACAAATGACCAATAACAAAGGACAAATGACAAATGACCAATCCCCCAGGACAACAAACGGTTTTAAGTCTCAATCCCTATCTGGAACTGAATAATCAGGGTCAGGTGATGCGTCTGGAGTTGACCACCAGTCGCCATGTTCTGGGACGCGATCGCGGTTCTGGGGCGGATTTGGTGGTTCCCCCGGATTGGCAAGTTATGGGTCGTGCTCATGCGGTTCTGTCTCAGGTGGGGAGTGAGTATAACATCTATGATGGCGATGGACAACATCCGAGTACCAATGGTTTATTTCTCGATCGCACTCGAATTACCCCGAAGGAAGGGTTTCTATTGCGCGATGGGACGCAAATTCGCATCGGTCAAAATCCTAAAGACCAAATTTTTCTCACTTATGTTAATCCGGCGAGTGCAGGGGTTGCCCCCAAGGTGCGATCGCTCTCGTTAGCTGGGCGATCGGTGGTGTTGGGACGAGACCCATCCGGCAATCTCCAATTGGATGCGCCGATTGTCTCCCGTCGTCATGCGGTGATTGATAATTATACGATAACTGATTATAGCACAAATGGGGTATTTGTCAATGGTCAACGGGTGAAGACTTCCCAGGGTCTGACTGACGGCGCAACGATTCGGATTGGTCCGTTTACCTTGTTACTCCGGGGGGATGAGTTACAGGTCCTCGATCAAGGCAGTCAGATTCGCTTGGATGCGGAGGGGTTGGTGCGTGAGGTCAAAGATGGCACAAAAGTCAAGCAGTTGTTAAATCAGGTCACCTTGGCGATCGAACCGGGACAGTTTGTGGCGTTGGTGGGGGGGAGTGGGACAGGCAAGTCTACTCTGATGCGAACTTTGTTGGGAATTGACGCGACGACTCAGGGGCGGGTGTATATTAATGGGGATGATTTACGGACGACGTTTAATATTTATCGCACTCAAATCGGGTATGTCCCCCAGGATGATATTATCCACGGACAGCTTACGGCGAGAGAAGTGCTAACTTATGCGGCGAAATTACGCTTGCCACCGGATACGGATGTGGAGGCGGTGGTTACCAAGACCCTGGCGGAAATTGAAATGGGCGATCGCGAGACGGTATTGGTGAATCAACTGAGTGGGGGTCAGCGCAAACGGGTGAGTATCGGGGTGGAATTACTGGCGGACCCGAAATTATTCTTTTTAGATGAACCGACTTCGGGACTTGACCCGGGATTGGATAAAAAAATGATGCAATTGTTGCGGAAGTTGGCGGATCAAGGGCGGACGATTGTGTTAGTCACCCATGCGACGGCGAATATTAAACTTTGCGATCGGGTCGTCTTTATGGGACGAGGAGGACATCCCTGTTATTTTGGCCCACCGGATGAAGCGTTCCAATTTTTCCGCATCAATTCCGGTGATTTTGCTGATATTTACAACGAACTGGAACAAGGGGAAGAACACGCAGCACAATGGGCTAATAGCTTTCGGCAGTCCCCCTATTATCGCAATTATGTAGAAAATCATTTGAGTACGGGCAAAGGGTCGTCATTCGCCCCTCCCAGTCAAGTCAAACCCTCCGGTTTTCAGCAGCTTTCTCTGCTGACTCAACGCTATTTTAAATTGATGCAACGGGACCGGATTAACTTAGGATTAGTGTTATTAACCGCACCGATTGGGATTAGTTTAATTACTTTAGCGATTCGGGACAAAGACCCGTTAATTGGGGAACCAGAAGCGACTTTAGCACCTTTGGCATTGCGGGTTTTATTTGTGTTTACCTGTGCGGCGATTTGGATTGGATTGTCTACATCTTTACAAGAAATTGTCAAAGAATCGGCGATTTATATGCGGGAACGGTTGGTGAATTTAGGGTTATTCCCCTATCTAGGCTCTAAATTGGTGATTTTAGGGGGATTAGCGCTACTGCAAACTCTGTTGATGGTAGGGGCAATTTTAATAGGATTCAAGAGTCCGCAACCGGAATTAATTTACTGGCCGATTGGGGTAGGAATTAGTACCTTTTTGACCTTGTTTACCAGTATGAGTCTGGGATTGCTGGTTTCTGCATTGGTGAAAAATAGTTCTCAGGCGAATAGTTCTTTACCCCTGTTATTGCTACCCCAAATTATTTTTGCTGGCGTATTATTTAGCATGGAAGGGGTGGGACGAGTGATTTCCTGGTTGATGCTGAGTCGGTGGTCCGTGGGGGCGTATGGGTCGTTGGTGGATGTGAATGCAATGGTCCCGGAACCGAGTATTTTGCCCGATGGAACTACGATGCCCTTGCCATTTGAACCGACGGCAATTTATGAGCCAACTTGGGCCAATTTGGGGTTAAATTGGGGGATGTTGTTGTTGCACGCTACGGTGTATTTAGGGTTGACTTTATGGGTGCAGAAGCGTAAGGATATTTTTTGAGGGAGAGACGTGACGGGAAAGGGGCTGAATTATCTCCCGAAGAGGTTAGGTCAGAAGTTAAGACAAGGGATAAGAAATCGGGTTTCTACGTCTGATTGATGGCGGTTTCTCAAGAATTTAGAACAGAAACCCGGTTTTTAGCTTTTACGGTATCAGGTATCAATGCCTTGGCGATGCAGACTCCCCTCAGAAATGATTTATGGATTCAGGAAGAATCACCCTCCAGATAGAGGCTATAAAAGAAAAATTTGATTAAATTAAAGAAACCTCTTTCTATATTCTATATGATTATAAAAAAATATGATAAACTCCCAAACCAATTCTAACATGGAATTCTTAGGGGCAGGCCGTTCCGGTGAAGTCTTTTTATTGGACAGTCCCGATGGTAAAATTGCTCGAAAAATATTCTATGGTGATAAAATCACTCATTTAATTCATTACTTTTTTTTCGGCGCACCCAACCCCTATATTTGGAATGAAGATGCGTTAAATTGCGCCTACTACCGCCGGAGAATTTTACAGAACTTGGTGCAATTTTGGTTCGGGTCACATCTCACCGTTGCCAATGCCACAGATAGGGGGTGGAATGAGGAAAGCAAGTCTTATCAATTGGATACAGAATTTAGTAAAGGCGAAGCAGTTGCCCTGCATCATCCCTTTAATCATGATAAAGATTGGCAAGTAGAGGTTCTGGTTCATCGGGTGATGCAACCCTTGCAAAAATGGCTGATTAAATCAGGGTTTGATGGGTTAGTCTGGCAAGCGGGAAAAGGAAATCCAGTTGCTTTAAATAATTTTTTATTAACTCAAGATGACCCCGATAATTATCAGTTTGTCTGGATTGATTTAGAATCGGGAGTTCCGGCGTTAATTCCCTTAAATTTCCTGACCTTATTTACCTTTTACCTGCCGAAATGTTTCCATCATAAACGGCCCTTGTTTGATGATGTGGATATGGACCGTTTAAATGCCTATATTGAAATGAATCGGGTCGGTTTAGAAGAAACTCTAGGGTCAAAACCCTATGATGAAATGCTTTCTGATATCGAATATTTGGGGTATCATCAACGAAATTGGAAAGAGATGCCCAGGTTTCAACGTAGCATTCACTATCAATTGAAAAAAGGTAAAATAACGGAGACTGAAGCGAATCGATATCTTCAGAATCCTTGGCGATGGTACATTCGAGAATTGATGCGATTAGGGCGAAAGGTTCCTTACAAGTTACTGGTACGATTGCCGGTCAAGGTGTTCAAGTTTTTTGCCTCTATTCCCTATTTTGGATTTGTCCGAGGATTCTTTAAAGTTTTATTTTTCCGGAGATATCGATTAAAGGTAGCGAGGGATTATGTGAATCGCCGATTAGAACGGTGGATGGAACGCAAGCAAATCACGGATGAAGAATCGGACTATTTTTTACATCATTTACACAATGATTATAGTAGCGAATATTTAGGAGACTTTGGCGTTCATTTAGGGATGAAGGTGTTTGTCAAAGTTTTTGAGTATATTATTTCTCCGTTGTTGTATGCGGCAGGATTGATTAATGAAGGCACGTTAGTATTTTTCCTGATTTTTGGCGGACCCATTTCTCGGACCTTATATACGTCACTTCAGATGTTTCAAGCGGCAGGAGAAGGGAAGGAAATCCCTTGGGTGGCGTTTTTTATTGGATTGATTCCTTCTTTGTTTGGAAATATTGCTTATCCCTGCCAGATGATTTATTCTGCTTCCGGTTCTCGCGGGAAATTGGCGCGATTTATTGTGTACGACACCTTTAGTCGAGTGGGGGATAAGTTTCCGATTTGGGGGGGTGAAGATACCTTAACGGAGCATTATTTTAATCATGGGGCCGATCGCTTGGTTCGTTGGGTGACTTTATTAAGGCGACCCTTTCAGCGAAGGGTTTCATAATGGATCATTTTGTTAGGAAAGGATGAATTTCTGCCTGTTCGTAGTAACGACTTCAGTCGTTACTACGAACTTAAGAAAGATAACGACTGAAGTCGGGACGTTGAGTTAAGGGAAATTAGAGGCGACTGGTTTGTTCGATCGCCCATGTGCCGGTTTCCTCATCCCAGATTAGGGACATTCGCAGGGTTTCATCGGAAATTTTGCCATCTTGCATGGTATAGGTTAAGGTTGTGTCTACAATGGCAGAAAAAGGGGTACTGGCGACTACATTAACATCCTGAACATTGACTAGCCAAACACTATCCCACCAGTTCGTGTAAGTATTATAATCTCCGGATTGAGTGGTTTGAAATCGCGGATCGAGTTGATTCCATGCTTGGGAATAATCTCGGTTATTAATATTAGAATAGTAGTCAATCACTGACTCTTCAGGAGTCGGGCGATCGCCCACTGGTTCTGTAGGTTCCGGGGTAACATCCACAGGCGTTTCCGGTTCTGATGGCGGCATCTCATCCACAGGCGTCTCCGGTTCCGCAGGCGGTATCACATCCACAGGCGTTTCCGGTTCCGTCGGCGGTATCACATCCACAGGAGGTTCGGGTTCCGTCGGGGGAATCACATCCACGGGAGGTTCGGGTTCCGAGGGAGGGACAACCACGGGAGGTTCGGGTTCCTCCGGGGGAACAACCACTGGGGGTCTTTCTGGAGTTGTGGGTTGGGAAATAATGGGTGGAGTTTGAGTCGGCGGTGGATTAGAGGAGGGTGGAGAAACCGGAGGGGGATTATTGGCAGGGGGTGTCGCAATTGGGGAATCGGATGACACGCGGTTTTGGGTGATGCCAAATCCGATGAGAAAAGATACCGCTAACACTGCCGCAGCAATGCCGACTGCCCTGGGGGAAATACCGGAGGGTTGAGGCGATGATTGTCCGTAGGGTGACGGGGAGGGAGGGGGTACGGGCGCACGATTTACCGGGGCGACGGCGACAGTAGAGACTTGAGAGTTGACATCGGGTTTTAAGGCATCTAACATATCTTGTGCGGTGGGAAAGCGATCGCGGGGATTAAACCGAATGGCGCGATCGAGAACCATCGCTAAACCGGGACTCACCCGGGGTACATAAGACCGCCAAAGTATCTCACCCGTTGCCGGATCCGTGGGAAATTCCTGGGGGATTTTCCCGGTGAACATATAAATCGCTGTTAGTCCTAAACTATACAAATCGCTGGAATACAAGGGTCTACCGGCAGCTTGTTCCGCTGACATAAACCCGGGACTGCCAATGGCGATCGAGTTAGTTACCCCTCCAGAAGAACTCATCGCCGTTGCCATCGTTTCTTTGACTGAACCAAAGTCAATCAAGACGGGTACATCCTCCCCTGGGGAAAAACTGCCCGGGTTCGAGGGTCGCAACATAATATTATCGGGTTTAATATCCCGATGGACGATGCGGAAACTATGGACATAGGAGAGGACCGGCAGAATTTTCGTCAACAGCGATCGCACTTCTGCCTCACTCAGAGTCCCCACGGTTTGGACTTTTTTGCCTAAAGTACCCCCCTCAATCCATTCTTGAACCAGATAAAATTGCCCCTCTAATTCAAAATAGGCAAACAACTTGGGAATTTGGGCATTTCCATCCCCCAATTGTTCCAAAACAGCCGCTTCCCGCGCAAATCGTTCTTGGACCATTTGATAAACAGCGGGATTGCCTGTCACAGGTTTAAGCTGCTTGATGACGCATCGGCGTTTAGAAGGCATTTGAGTATCTTCAGCCAAAAAAGTTTGGCCGAATCCACCCATCCCTAATTCTTGAAGGATACGATAGCGATTATTGAGCAGTACCGAGTTCATGGAATTTGACAGAGTAGGGGTTAGAAGGACAATCACAGCGTTGGTGTAAATAATACAGCACAACCCTGGATTATTTTAAGTCTAGCAAACCACTTTCTTTGAGCTTGGGATTAAAGCGAATGGCCTCTTTAAGTCCCCGGGAGTCCAGGACCGCTAATAGATTGGCTTCGACACGGCGTGACACCTGTTTTAAGAGTTTCATCTGGGTGAGTTCGTCGATCGCTTTTTCATATTTTTCCCGTTCCTCATCTGTCATCAAGGGTTTAACATCGATCGCCTGAGTCCATTGGGCTTCATCAGGGCCATTCCCTAGAGGCATCTCCCCATTTTCTGCAATCCATGCTGCCCGAATTTCTTCTAAAATTGTCCGACTAGGGCGATCAATCGTTTGAGCTTTAATCCAATAGCAACAGTCCGGTTTTCGCATCAGGTGCTGTTTCAAACTCAAGACAATATCTCGGGAATATCCAATATATTGTAAAGTTTTTTCCCCATCAAAAATGGCATAAACCCCGACTTTGCCTGTAAAATCGCTGTTGCAGTTTCCCTCAACATCAAGATAGGGTAAAAATTCAAGAGTAGACAAGGATGAAATATCGGTCATAAGTGATATCCAGAAAAAAGTTCTTTGATTTGGACGCGAGGGAATACCGGCGATTCGGTTCAGCGGCGTTCCCCCTAGGGTTGATCCCCAGTGTTTAGGGATGATTTTAACTGAGTTTGTGATAAATAACACAGATACGAGTGGGGTTGAAAATTTTGGCTTTAAACATAAAGTTTGGGGGGACATTAATTATAAGGTAATCCTCGGATTCATGATAGGGTTCAAATTCCCGAGGCATTCCTTTGGGAGTCTGTTCGCTATAGGGAACAGGTTGGAACATTAACTCAGTAAACTCAACTTGATGACACTGGGCTGCCTCAGCAACTTGATGAACAAAATTGGGGCTATTTAATAACTCAAATAGAACCGATTGGGTTTCTGGGTTGAGGGTAAAGCTGCCCCCAAAGTTTTGAACAATTTTAAGACCCATAAGAATTGCTGGTAATGACGACAACAGAATCGAGGTTGGGTGAAACCCCTGGGCGGTCCGAAACCCTTGAAAGGGGCGGGATACCCTTAACCCTTAACCTATTTTATGGCAAGCGTTCCCCTTTGGACCGGAGTTTTGGAAGGTTGGGGGAGATTGATTGCGGATTAATGGGGGATTTTGGTGATTCTAACTTTTAGAATAAGAACAGAGATTGAGAGTAGAGAGGTTGTCTAAGGTGAGTACACCAAAAAGTTGGATCTGTGATGGAGTCCCGAAAAATGGGCAGCATTATCCGAATTGTTCTGGCCCCCACCCTCCCCAGGAAAACTACACCCCAGATTGTATTATTTGTGGGTTACCTCGGGAGGCTATGACGGGGAAAAAGTCTCCCCAGGGTAGTAAAACGGTCATATCTGGCGGCAGGGGGTCGAATCTGCCTGGGTTGGCGGCGATCGCCCTGGTGGTGTTATTACTCGGGGGGAGTGCCTGGTATCTGTTCGGACGAACTCGTGAACCCGAAGTGGTGGAGAGCAATTCTGGGAGTTTTGCCGTCTCACCCGGGGCGATCGACCCCTTAGCAAAGGTGAGTCAAACTGCGGTTAATGCCGAACTAATCAGTCAAGGAGAAAAGATTCTCTTTAATCCCGGGATTAATTTTAACCAAAAAGCAGCCGGGGCGACTGCATTTAGTCAGAATAATTGGACCGAAGCGATCGCCCAATATCAGCAAGCGGCACAAACTGACCCCAACGACCCGGAAGCGAAGATTTATTTTAATAATTCTAAGGCTAAACAAGCCGGAAATCCCCTGACGATTGCGGTGGTTGTTCCTATTTCTGCCAGTGAAAATTCCGCTAAAGAAGTATTGCGGGGAGTAGCATTACAACAAGAACGGTATAACAATTCTCCGCAATTGCCGGGACGATTATTAGAGGTGGTGATTGTCAATGAATCCTCACCGGGAAAAGCTCCCTCTCTCGCGGAAGATTTGATTCAATCGCCCAATGTTTTGGGGGTGATGGGACATGGAGTGGATGCGGCATCTCGGGAGGCGATCGCCCGCTATGAACGCGCCCAATTAGCCGTTTTATCCCCCATTAGCACCAGTATTTCCAGTACCGTTCCCGGTGAATCAATTCTCAAAACCATCTCCTTATCTCAAAAAGCCAATGAGTTATTTGCCAACTATTTAGAAGGGGTGGGAAAAACTCTGGCAACATACGCTGACAAAAATAATTCTCCCGCTTCGGTGGTAGTTTTTTACAACTCAGATAGTCCTTACAGTCAGCAATTAAAAGATGCTTTTTCTGCCGCCTTAGTGCAAACCAATGGTCAAGTGGTCAAAGATGTGGATATTACCCAAGGCGGATTTAATCC
>NZ_JAFLQW010000037.1 GCF_017313335.1 Phormidium pseudopriestleyi FRX01
GCAGCGAAACCCGGGTAAGCTACTCGGAAAAATTATCTGGGAAGAATTGCCCGAAACTGTGGGTTCTAAGTTTGAACGAGAGTATCGAAAAGCGGCCTCTGAACAAGTCAGTGTCACCTTTGAAGACTGTTCTACCCTGACTAATCGCTGCTTTGAAGTTCGGGTTTTTCCCTCCTAAGAGGGGCTTTCTGTATTTTTTCATGATATTACTCAACGAAAAGAAACTGAAGATGCCCTCTGCCGAGAACAACAAAAAGTCCAAGAATTACTCTTGAATATTTTACCGCCAACCATTGCTCAACAACTCCAGGAACAACCGGGTTCTATCGCGGAAAAATTTGATTCAGTCACCATTTTATTTGCCGATTTAGTCAAATTTACGGAACTCTCTACCCAGGTTTCTCCCCAGGAATTGGTGAGTTTGCTGAATACGATTGTTTCTACCTTTGACCGCCTCACGGAAAAACATGGATTAGAGAAAATTAAAACTATTGGGGATGCCTATATGGTCGTGGGCGGTGTTCCCATCTGCCGACCGGATCATGCTGAAGCGATCGCAGAAATGGCCCTGGATATGCAAGTGGCGATCGGCCAGTTCAATGCCGAATATCTCACAAATTTAAGTCTAAGAATTGGCATCAACACCGGACCCGTGGTCGCTGGTGTCATTGGTATCAAAAAATTCACCTACGACCTCTGGGGAGATGCAGTTAACACGGCTTCCCGCATGGAATCTCACGGAATCCCTGGAAAAATTCAGGTCTCCGCAACCACTTATGATTTATTGCAGGACCAGTATCAATTTGAGGAACGGGGTTTAATCGAGATTAAAGGCAAAGGAGAAATGAACACTTATTTCCTGACAGGCCGACCTGGGTTTTCTCTCTAAATGTTCCCCATTCCTGTTCGCGATCGCCTCTCCTTCCCTCCCCTAAGCGATCGCATTTTAACCGCAGAGCATTATTGCTCATTGATCAACATTGACAACTTCACGGTATTGCTCTAATTCTTCATCTGTAACACTGATGCCATTTTGCCAAAGTTCATATTCACTGATATCAATCTCGTCATTCCACACCAGTCCATAACCCCCCGGTTCAATTCTAAAATTATTAAAAAATTCTATATTCCGTAAAGGTGCAAACATTGGTTTTTCCAATAATTTAGTTATGTCGTATTTCCTTGTTTCTTGATTGGTAAACTTAACTAACAAGATGCGATCATTAATAGCTTTAACAGAAACAATGTGAAAAATTTTCATAACAATTCATCCTTATTTTAAGGGAGGAAGTTTTTTAAACTCTTCGCTATTCCAAATAGTCAGCAGTTCGTTCTGGTACAACTCGCCTTTTTCATCGGTTTTGGAAAGAGCGACTCTTCTGTGAGCAACACCATCTCTTTCGACACCCCCAACCGGCGATCGCCCTTTTTCCCAGACAGAGCGATCGCCCTTTTTCCCAGACAGAGCGATCGCCCATTGTTTCTACAGGCGATCGCCTCCTTAACCTCTCACCTGATCTCTCGTCCCCTCGCCGCTACACTCTCTCACCTACAATCCAAACTCCTGATACCGGGCTTGAATCTGGACAATGGTAAAGACTGCCCGAAACTTTAATCCCTCTTTTTGATACAATTCCGCCCCGCCTTGTTCGCGATCGACCAGGGAAATCACTTCCTCTACTTTGTACCCGGCATCCCGCAAACGGTGAACCGCTTTCATGGCGGAGGCCCCGGTGGTGACGACATCTTCTAGGACCACAACCAGGGTCCCGGGAGCCAGTGTGGGTCCCTCGATATAGGCTTGGGTGCCATGTCCCTTGGCTTCTTTGCGAACAATCAGGGCCGGAATCGGTCGGTTTTCGTAGGCAGAAACGACGCTGACTGCGGTTACAATCGGGTCAGCACCCAAGGTTAAACCAGCTACAGCCAGGGTTTCTGGGGAAAGCATAGAGAATAAGACTTGACCCGTGAGGAGTGCGCCGATGGGGTGCAGAGTGACTTGTTTGCCATTAATATAGTAGCGGCTACTCTGGCCGGAGGAGAGGGTGAAGTCCCCCTCGCGATAGGCTAACTGGCAGAGTAAGTCTAGAAGCTGTTGGCGTTGGTCGTTTAAATCGTTAGGGTGAACTGAGACCGATGTCTCATCCAATCCTTGAGTAATCTCGGTCATGGTTAATTGTAGTGACAGGAGGAAATTTTCAGCCGATAATTATCTTATCCTGGAAGTTGAGTTAATATCGAGCCAAAACGTGAGGAGAAAATTCATGAGACTCCAATTTAAAAGCGCAATCGGGGTGTTGGCACTCCTAGGCGCGTCTGTGGTGGTTGCACCAGAGGCAGTCGCCCAAAGCCAACCTCGAACCATTGCTGAACAATTTGAGCGGGCCTTTTTTCGCAGTTCTGATACGTTTTACCAGAATCGCTCAATTTTTGACCAAATCAGTTTTTATCTGTTGCCGATGACTTACCCGGAAAGACAAGCAGAACGGGATGCGGAACGGGTCAACAAACTCTATCAGGCAGTGATGGAGGTCCAAAACTCTAGCGATCCCATTCTTAGAACCCCGGATTTGACGAACCCGTTTAACGAGTCTTTGCTGACGATGCCCAGTTATACCCCAAGTGGGATCCCTTTCAATCCTCAAAACGAAATCCTGCCCCTACAGTAAACAAAAAGTAGGGGCAGTTTATGTACTGCCCCTACAAAGGGGGTGAACTCGCTCCATTTAAGTGAGTTCTGAATTTCTTCCAGGCGATCGCCCCCAAAAGCAGGGGTTCCTTCTTGATGCGCGTTCTCTGATTTAATCGGCAGTGCAGGAGTTGAACCTGCCTAAGGCGAATTAGTTGCCTAAGCACGAATGTTACCACTCATACTCGGCTGCCAAACCGGACTTACGCCTTTCAACGTATCCGGCTTTAAGCTAGGTGAGGGGTCATTATGACCGGCCTCGCGTCTTTTCTATGGATTTCATCGTGGCAGTGCCGGTGGACTAGGCATTTATTATTATTCCTATTGTTTTCCCGGTTTCCATCGATGTGATGAACCTCAATCTTGTCCTCTGTTAAGAAAGGCTGTTTGCAGTAATAGCATTGGCCTTCTTGCTCTTTCAACCCTATTTTGATGTCTTTGGGGCATAGAGGGTGTGTTCCCCTTCTTTTTACCCAGTACATCCAATCTCCATCGTAAGGACTTCTATTTCCCTGGATTTTGATGTGTTTTACGAATGTGAATTCGTAGAGGGTTGTGGCTAGATGGACATGATTCCCTTCCTTCCATCCAAAATTCCATTTTGAGTATTTACTCTTATGGAATATCTTCATCGTGATGTATCCGTTTCCCCGTTGAGAGAACTTCTTGTGTCCCCATGCCAAGTAACTTTGGTATAGGTCATTTTGAAGTTTACTAAAGGTTTCATGGCTACTATCTCCAATTTTGAAGTAGTTGGCCCATCCTCGAACATACCAGTTGTGTCTCTTTAACATTTCTGCTGGAGACATGGATTGTCCTCGGCGTAGGATATCTTTTATTTGGTTTCTGAACTGCTTAACGGATTCTTTTGCAGGGCGAATTTTTGTTCGCTGCATCAGGTCTTCTCCGTTAGAGTTCTTTCCACTTTTTGTTTTTCCTACTTCATAGGTTTGGATGTGAAATCCTAAGAAATCGAATCCAGGTTGTTCTTCCTTTACGGATTGTATGGTGTGTGTGATTCGGGTTTTAGCTTCATTGAGCTTCAATCCTATCTCTGCCATCCATTTTTCCGTTTCAGTTTTTATTTCCTGAATGACATCTAGTTTTTCGTGAAGGATGATGAAGTCATCTGCATACCTAATTACTCTGGCTTCTGAAAATTCCTTCATTTTCCCTTTTGCTTGACCTTTACGGGTTTTTACTTTTGGGAATTTGTTGGATATATGAGTTTCAAACCCGTGCAGGGCAATATTAGCCAATAAGGGCGAGATGACCCCACCTTGGGGGGTTCCTGATTGGGTTTCATAGAATACATCTCCTTTCATGACTCCAGCTTTGAGCCAAGCTCTTATCTGGTTTTCCATAATTGGAAATGTTTCTAGTTTCCTAATCAAGGTTTCGTGGTCGATGTTGTCGAAGCATCCTTTTAAATCAGCATCAAAGACATATTTTGCCTTTCTTCTGATACTAAGCTCAATGGCTTGGATTGCGTCGTGGCAACTTCGTCCGGGTCTAAATCCGTAGGAATTAGGCTCGAATAAAGCTTCCCATTGTGGTTCGAGGGCTAATTTTGCTAATGCTTGTTTTGCCCTGTCCAAGATTGTGGGAATGCCTAAAGGTCTTTTTTCCTTTTTTCCTGGTTTTGGAATTTCCACTCTTTTTAAGGGAGAGGTCTTTCCATCTAGGTTTAGGATTTCCGCCATTTCAAGCCGGTCGGTGGGACTGACGTTTTTAACGCCGTCTAATCCTGCTGTGGCTTTTCCTTGATTATCTTGGGTTACTCGGCGAATAGCCATAAGCCTTGCTGAGTAAGAGGATATCAAGGTCTTTTGCAACCTTACAACATCGATAGTGTTTCCATTTTTGGCCGCTTCATAAATTCGATTTTGTAGCTTTGTCACTTTCGTTTGAGTGTTAGCCCAATCGATTTGTGACCATTCCGCTTTCGCCTTGGACATTGCTATCATCATCCAATCTATTCTTCCTAGCTACCTTACCTTTCAGCTTATCCCAAACATTACTCTGGGCTTTTGCTTCATGTAGGTTCCTTCACCTGCCCCCTGTCTTTTAGCTAAGACCCTTCTTTTGAAGGTAGGAAGGGAATCAGGTTTCCCGCTTATCCTGCCACGCATTTGTGACAACTTAGGTGTCGTCTTTGTCCGGGGAAGGTATTTGAGCCATCTCCAAGGTACTCACGCCTTGGTTTTCTTCCTTCCTTGTCCCTTTTTGGAGCCAGGGGATACATACCCTTACCCTGGTGCAGTTAACCGGACTTTATGTGACGATTCACTTTCGTTCACCGTATTGTCTCCCTCCCCAGCCTTTTCCCGGTGGTCTCCGGTAGTTAGGTGGGTTTTAACCTTGACTTGTTAACCCCTGGGATGCTACTTCAGGAGCCTGGTTATGGAGTCCCCCGATGGACAGGGGGAATGGACTTTCACCATTATGCGTAGCAGTCGTCGCGTCGTACTGAGTTCGCTGCCTCATCCGCTCGGCCAACTGCCGTCTTTTTTATCGATTCTAGCAGACTCTTGCCAGAATCGTTGGGGAATTTGCTTTTCTGATGACTCCCAAACCCGGGAATTCAGGGCAAAGCAACAAGCGATGGTCAAAATTATAACCCTTGGGACTGTAACCTGTCTAGGGGTAGAGCTTAACCCGAGAGATCATCAGTTGGAGTCCAGGGGAGAAAGGATTCGTTGAGAACGCGATGGAATAAAAAAATAGGGATTAAAATCGAGATGCCTGGGTTTATCGAGGGCGAGTGCGATTTTCCCCCCGGGAAATGCTAGGTGTTCTTGAAGCTAGAAAATAAGTCGATATTATTACGATCGCATAAGAGAAAAAAAAACACGATGAAAGTCAACCCAACTGTTGTCCTGACGTTTTTGCTGTTATCCATGATGTTTGGCGCGGGGGCCTTGAGTGCCTCCCTGGGGTTAGAGTTAGGCAAAGCGGCCCTCAAGGAAGTAACCCAGCCTGACGTCCGTCCGAATACCTCGGGAGAGTCCAATTCACCGTCTACAGGGAAGGGTCAAGGACTAAAGCTCTTGAAGGAAGACGAAGTGATCAAAGCGGTCAAAGCCAGAATAGCTGGCAAAGACGTGGAACCGGAACCCGCCCAAACGAAAGCGGTGGAACCGGCAGCAGAGCAGTCCGCAGAAGCCAAAGCTGCGGAAGAACCGAAGAAAGACGAGCGGTTTCCCATCGCCACGAAGGACCAGGACGTGAGTTTGGAGGTCACCGGGGTGCGGCGACAAGGGTCCTCTCTGGTGCTGGATGTCAGTTTAAAGAATAACAGTTCGCGATCGGTGCAGTTTCTGTACAGTTTTTTGAATGTGACCGATGATAAAGGGCGATCGCTCAGTGCCACAACGGAAGGATTGCCGGGAGATTTGCCCCCGAGCGATCGCAGCTATTCCGGGACTGTCAGCATTCCCACGGCGTTGCTTGAAAATGCACAGAAGCTATCGTTAACCCTGACGGACTATCCGGATCAGGAGCTTGAACTAAAAATGTCGGAAATTCCGGTCCAATAAACTGGGGACTCTTGTCTGGATACAAGCCCTCTAATCAACCCTAGCATCGGGTTCACGCTAAGGGAATGTTCTGGCATGGTGACCGAAACTAATTTTTCGCCGTTCAAGTTCCGGTGCAAAGCGCTCAACGTTAAAATAGGTAATCCAAATGTTTCAAGATGAGTTGCGGTGGTGCGTTCTTTAAGCTATTTTTCTGCGTTGGGTGGGATGGTGACTCTGGGGGTCGTGGGATTGCAGTCGGACCTTGCGATCGCGAGTCATTTAGCGGTGGTGGTCCCAGGGAGTTCCCTTCAGACCTGGCAAGATATCGCACTGCGCTTAGTTGCGGTATTTGGACTGATCGCCATTAATGCTTTTTTCGTGACTACGGAATTTGCGATCGTTTCCGTGCGGCGATCGCGGATTAATCATTTGGCCGATAATGGCGACCTGCAAGCCAAAATTGTCCAGCATCTCCATCGCAATATCGAGCGGCTGCTCTCTACGACTCAGTTAGGCATTACCCTATCCAGTTTGGCCCTCGGCTGGATTGGGGAAAATACAATGGCGGTTATAGTAGCCGAATGGATCGTCTGGTTGCCGATCCGACCGGATATTGCTCAGATGATGGCTCATGGACTGGCAATCCCCCTAGCCTTTTTAATCGTGGCTTATTTGCAAATTGTCCTCGGGGAATTATGTCCCAAAACCTTGGCATTACTCTATTCTGAGCAACTGGCCCGACTCCTTGGCCCCCCGAGTTTGGCGATCGCCCGCTTTTTTCACCCCTTTATCTGGATCCTAGACCGCTCAACCCGCTGGCTACTCAGTCTAGCGGGTATTCGCTTTAACGCTCAGGCTTGGTCCAATCGGATCACTCCCGAAGAGTTACAGCTAATTATCGCCACGGAACGCGAATCCACAGGTTTAGAAGCAGAAGAGCGAGAACTGCTCAATAATGTCTTTGAATTTGGGGAAGTTTCCGCTCGGGAAGTGATGGTGCCTCGGACGAGCATTCATGGGATCTCTCATAATGCCACATTTCAAATGTTGCTCAATGAGGTCGTAAGTACGGGTCACTCCCGCTATCCGGTGATCGGGGAATCCTTAGATGACGTTCGCGGCATCGTCTATTTCAAAGAATTGGCCGGACCTTTAGCCCAGGGAGTCCTCACCCCAGATACTCCCCTAACACCCTGGATTCGTCCGGCGCGGTTCGTTGCCGAATATACGCCTTTAAGCGAGTTGTTGCCCATCGTTCAGCGATCGCAACGACCGATGGTCATGGTGGTTGATGAATTTGGCGGGACTGCCGGTTTAGTGACCATTAGTGATTTAGTTGCTCAAATTATTGGCGAGGGCCCCGAACTCTCCGATTCTGAAGAGTTAACCATCCAAATGGTCGATGAGCAAACTTGGATGGTTCAAGCTCAAATGAATTTGGAAGAAGTCAACGAATTACTCAATTTTGATTTACCCCTGACCGATGAATATCAAACCCTAGGCGGTTTCCTCCTCTATCAGTTTCAAAAAATCCCAGCTTCAGGGGAAACCCTCCTCTACGATCATTTGGAATTTACGGTGGTCTCTACGGAAGGCCCTCGTTTGAACCAAATTCGGATTTATCGTCCAGAACTGACGAACCCGATCTCCTCTAACCTAGACTCGGTTGACTCCTTGCCCACAGATTTAGAGCTAAATGCCCCTGAACAGGAGTCTGCTTCGTCAGCATCGGATTTCAATCTCAATGAGTCTGAGCAACTATCCGACTCTGCATCCCGCGATTTCGATCTGGAGGAGGACGAATTGCTCTTGTCTTCTTCACAGCATTTCGATTTCTATGATAATGAGAATCAGGATGAGGATGAGGATGAGGAGTCACTCCCCTCTTCCTCACCGGATTTAGATCTTGATTCTCATTAAAGTTCGTTTTTAAGCGATCGTTCCAATTCAAGATGCTATCTTTGTCAAAAAATTTCTGATGGGACAGAAATTTTCATTCCACCATTGCTGGCGTTTGAACTTCATCTAGTAATTCATCTGAACCTTTTTTCGGTTTAGGCATTCGTTTAATGTAGTCTCGAATTACTTCTGACATTGAAAGTTCGCGCCGTTCAGCTTCTGCTTTCAAGCGGTCTAATTCTTGAGTATTTAATCGAATCCGAAGCATATAATCTCTAGCCATGTCGTTCCTATCGTTGCTACAACAATTATAGGTTAACAATTATGCTGAGAATATGACAACAAACCAGAGGAAGATGATAATTTAGAAAAAAGTTAGATTGGAAATAGTCGGTGATGATTCTCCAGATAGAGGAAGCTCTGTCTAAGGGGTCCGCAACGGGATAAAACTCTACTGTTTGATGTGGCTTTTTACTCTAGCCGATTCAGGCGGAGAATGAAGCCGGGAGTCGGTTTCGGAAAGGTTTGCACTTTCCCCAAGCGGGTCCCTGGTTTCGTGCCTAATTTAGGCTTTAGACTTTAACATTTTAGATCCTGCAAGCAAAGGCAACCCTCTATCTTAAGGAATGCTTTTCCTGTTTTGCTATCCCAGGGAACTGTCTAGCTGTGGCTATATTTTTTCCGGATTCCCCCTTGAGTTTGTCTATCGCAATCCTTTATCAGTTGTGGAATGCCCTCACCCCCAACTGATAAAGGATCTGCTATA
>NZ_JAFLQW010000293.1 GCF_017313335.1 Phormidium pseudopriestleyi FRX01
TTATCCGAGTCGCCGAGTTAGCGAGAGATTTAAGCTGGGGAACTGAACAAAACTGGGCTAATTTTGAGAAGATTTAGCGATCAGAGCAAAGTGGTTCAGAGCAAGTCATCAACCGATCGCCAGGTTTGAGAGTTGACTGGCCGATCGCCAAATTTTGATGGTTTTGTCATGACTGGCACTGACGAGAATTTCACCACTGCGGGCGATCGCCACCCCATTAACCGCACTGCGATGACCCATGAGAGTGCAGCGTAATTCCCCGGTCTGTAAGTTCCAAATTTTAACCGTTTTATCCCGAGAACTGCTGACAAAAGTTTCACCATCGGGGGCGATCGCCACGGACCAAATCGTTCCCGAATGACCCGTCAGGGTATAGTTCACTCTTTGAGTCTCTAAATCCCAGACACAGAGGGTCTGCTTGACATCCCCACTCACCCCAGTTTTGCCATCAGGACTAATGGCAAGGCAAGTCACCGATGCGCGATGTCCCGTGAAAGTCGAGAGACATTCTCCCGTTGCCAGGGACCAAATTTTCAGGGTTTTATCCCCACTGCCACTGACGAGGGTTTTGCCATCGGGAGTAAAGGCGATGCAAGTAACGGCATAGCAGTGACCCTGGAGGGTGTGGATTAATTCCCCATTCTTAACAGACCAGACTTTAATGGTTTTATCCGAACTCCCCGAGGCAATCAGCTTACCATTTGGGGAGAGGTCCACTGCGGCGACCCAGTTAGAATGACCTGTGAGGGTGTGAATTAATTGTCCCGTGGGGAGGTTCCAGAGTTTAATCTGCTGATCTGAACTGCCGGATGCCAGGGTTTTACCATCGGCAGTGACTGCCACGGACCACACTGCCTCCTGATGACCCATGAGAGTCCGTAATAATTGCCCTGTGGCGATATTCCAGACTTTAATCGTGTTATCCCAACTGCCGGTGACGAGGATATGACCCCCAGGAGAAAGGGCCACAGACCAGACCCCATCTTGATGTCCGACCAAGGTGCGATCGAGGGTAAAATCGCGGCCAGTGGGTTTAACACCAGAAGGCGCAAGTAAAGAAATTGCCCGAGTTGGTGGCATTAAATGAACGATGGGGTGACTGTTCTGAATCTGGTCTAAACGGGCGAGTTCGGATAAAATTTCCCCAGTATTGCGGGGACGCTGGGAGGGGAAGGGTGCCATCAGGCGATCGAGGAATTCGGCAAACTCTGATGATATCCCAGGCGCACTACTACGCCAGCGAAATTCGTCCGTATAGGGTTCATAAAACGTTAGGGGATGCTGGCGGGTTAACAAATAGACAAAGGTGCGACCCAAGGCAAAAAAGTCAGATTGTTCCACCGTATGTCCTTTTTCCTGTTCCGGTGGTGCATATCCTCGGGAAATGATGACGGTTCCGGCAGGGGTGACATTTTGGGGTGAAAGTTCCAGATGAGCGACCTCTCGAACTGTTCCAAAGTCAATTAAGGCCAAATTGCCATCGGGTTGGCGCATGATATTACTGGGTTTAATATCCCGATGGAAAAATTGGTGGTGATGGACTTCTTGGAGCAGAATGACCAATTGTTTGAGCCATTCTAGGGCGAGGGTTTGGGTGAGGGGAGTGCCTTGTTGTTTCAGCCATTCTTCGAGGTTGACTCCCTCGATTTTTTCCATGACGAGACAGTGTAAGGGAGTTTTGCGGTTCGGAGGGGCGATCGTAAAATAAGCCGAGGGTTCCATATAGGGAATCCCTTGGCGATGGAGTTGACTAAGGACCCGTGCTTCTCGTTCAAACAGGGAAAGGGCTTTTTTTTGGGTTTGGAGGGTGGTAAATTGGGTAAGGTTGAGGACTTTGAGGACTTTGGGTAGGCCCTGGTCATCCACTTGGTAAATGACGCTAAAGCCCCCAGAACTGAGGGCTTTCACCGGGCGATACCGTTGGTCCAGCAGCAATTGCATCCCACAACCGAGACAGAAGAGTTTGTGATCGCGATTGTGGGGGGAAGGACAGGCGGGGTTAATGCAATAGCTCATAAACGCTTGGGGGCTGGATTGAGCGGGTGAGGGCAAGATTTGGGGCGATCGCGAAGACAGGAGATCTCTATCTGTAGTATAGGGGGAATTCTCTCCGGTTGTCCCGGGGTATAAATTGCCCTCCATAACTAACTGTCAATTATAGAACCTGGCGATCGCTGTCTTAACGGGTTCAAACGCGCCAACACCCAACCCATCTAGCCCAAAAAAAAAGCTCGCATTGCTCACCCTGATTGTATCGAAGTCTTTTAACCCACAGGACTTACGCATAAGCCTCTAAATGTAGGGTTCATTCGCGAATGAACCCTACATTTAGGGTAGATTCTCAAAATATGCGTAAGTCCTAAACCCAATGCCAAATTTCTATCCAATCCCTTCAATCACCGGATGGAAGTAAAATGCTAATCCCAACACCAGATAAGTCGCCAGGAGTAAAGTCCCCTCCAGCCAATCAGAACGGCCATCAGAACTGACCGAATTGGCAATAGCCACTGATACAGCCACAGCCACCAGTTCAAAGGGGTTAAAGTTCAAATCCATCGGTTTATCTAGGATATAACCGGCAATGACTAAGACTGGCGCAACAAACAAGGCAATTTGCAAACTTGACCCCAGGGCCACGGATACTGAGAGGTCCATCTTATTTTTCATCGCGACTGTCACTGCCGTAGCGTGTTCCGCCGCATTCCCAATAATCGGAACCACAATCACCCCGGTAAAGAGTGCGGTTAATCCCAGCATAGAAGTGGCTTCTTCTAGGGAAGCGACTAAAAATTCGGATTCGATAGCTACCATCAGGGTACAGGCTAATAGTACCCCACTCCATAGCCAGACATTGGGGGGTTTGATAGCTTCGCCTTCTTCCCCTTCTAACTCAGCTTCCCCGACATCACAGAGGTAGGCATGGGTTTTCATGGAAAACACCAGGGTTAAGACATAAACGAGGATTAAGACGATCGCCACGCAGATTGAGAGTTGCTGCATGGTCTTTTCTTCGATGCCAGTGGAGGTGAAATCTACTGCGGTGGGCAGTAACATGGCAATCACCGCCAGAGTCATTGCCGAGGCATTCAACCGGGCTACAATGGGTTGAAATTGTTGTTCTTTGTACCGCAGACCTCCCAGCAGCATGGAAAACCCCATGACGAGGAGCAGGTTACTAATAATTGAACCCGTAATGCTGGCTTTGACGACATTGATTAATCCCGCATTCAGGGCAACCAAGGCGATAATTAATTCAGTGGCGTTGCCAAAGGTCGCATTGAGTAATCCGCCCACAGTCGGACCGACAACTACCGCAATTTCTTCCGTGGCGGTTCCCATCCAAGCTGCTAAGGGAATAATTCCCAAACAAGCGGTTAAAAAAATTGTTGAGGCTTCCCATTCAAGAAAATGACCGGCAATGGAAATGGGTACGAAAACAAGTAAGCCGATGAAAATAATGTTTTTGATGAACATCAAATTGGTTAGGTATCAGTAAAAAAATCAGGGGTAATTGAACCGGAAGAATCAGGAAGATTTTTCGGGTATTCCTAGGCCGCTAACTGCGTGTTTGAGGGCAGAGTCTAGGCTTAAAGATGACCGAATCCCGGTCGAGTTTAAGTCCGGTTGAGCAGACGGTTTTGGGGAGAGTTCAGCTTATAGACTGTCCTGAAATTGGCCTGCATGATTGGACTTGCCTCAAGACAAAGCTGGTTTACAACAGACCCTTCTATCAGTTCCCTCCAGTTTTGGCTAGGTAATTAGACTAGGAGATTGAAACTCAGAATTCGTTCAGTCATAACGAAATCTGTTGTAGCACAAAAGCGTGTGACCTTGAGTTTGGATGTATTCATGATGCAAGATACAAACCCCAGGATAAGTCTTGTGGAGCGGATTATAGCATAGACATTTTGATTTGCAAGTTTCAGAAAATAAAGATTTGTTTTGAAGTGTGAAATTCAGACGGTGGTCATACTATTTGCAATGGGGATCGGTTATAGTGCCTTTCAGAAGCTTCATCGCAGAAAACGGATAGAACAGCGATCGCGCCAGAGATAGCCCTAGAGATCATGTTGAAGTAACAGCAAGGGCGATCACGGTTTAGGCTCAGAGCAAGGCGGTTCGTGCCAAGTTTGTCATGCCTTCGCGATCGCCACGCCACTTTCTTCAAATTGCCTGCACTTAATCCAACACTCTGTACCCCAGCGATCGCCTGCCTAAAGATAGATTTTATCGATTGTTTAGTTGTAGATCTAACAGTATGACAACCTCATCCGACACAGCAATTATGCTGAATCCGACCTTAATCAGCCTAACTCCAGAAGAACACCCAGGAACTCGGGCAGAACCGGCCAAAATTGATCCCATCAAAACCGCCACGGGCGTCTATGTCTCGATTCACGGACATTTTTACCAACCCCCGCGCGAAAACCCCTATTTAGATGCGATCGAGCGGCAACCGAGTGCCTCGCCCTTTCACGACTGGAACGAGCGGATTTATCACGAATGCTATCGTCCGAATGCCTACGCCCGAATCTTCAACGACTCTGGCGAAGTGGTGGGGATCGTCAATAACTATGAATATCTCAGCTTTAATATCGGTGCTACTTTAATGACATGGCTGGAACGCTATGACATGTACGTGTACAATCGCATCGTCGAAGCCGATCGCAAAAGTGCACAGCGGCTCAACGGTCATGGCAATGCGATCGCCCAAGTCTACAACCACATCATCATGCCCCTGGCTAACGAACGGGATAAATACACCCAAATTCGCTGGGGTAAAGAAGACTTCCGATCCCGCTTCGGACGTGATCCCGAGGGAATGTGGTTAGCAGAAACTGCCGTAGACTACACCACCCTGGAAGTCCTGATTGCCGAAGGCATTAAATTTATTATTCTGGCCCCCTCGCAAGCTCAACGCTGCCGCGTGATCCCCGCTGAAGGTGAGGGTCAACCGGACTGGATCGAAGTCGGGGGAGCACAAATTGATCCCACCCGGCCTTATCGCTGTTTTCTCCCTGATCCCCAAGGGGGATCAGACCGTAAATCCATCGATATCTTCTTCTACGATGGTCCAATTTCCCGAGACATGGGCTTTGATGACCTCCTCAACAATTCCCATAACCTCCTCGGACGCTTAGGACTAGCCATTCAAGGGGATGGCCGCCCCAGTCAGTTGCTCTCCGTCGCCACCGACGGCGAAACCTTCGGTCACCACAAAGGCGGAACCGAAAAATGTCTCGCCTACGCCTTCGTCAGCGAATTCCCCAAACATGGCTGGACCGTCACCAACTTTGCCCATTATTTGAGCATCAGTCCCCCCTCCTGGGAAGTCCAACTCAAACCCGTCACCGCTTGGAGTTGCGCTCACGGCGTCGATCGCTGGCAGGATGATTGTGGCTGTGCGGGGGGTGGCAGTTGGCATCAAAAATGGCGGCGTCCCCTGCGCGAGTCACTTAACTGGTTACGGGATCAACTCACGGACATCTATGAAGAACAAGGTCGCCACCTGTTCTTAGACCCTTGGCAGGCCCGGGATGAATATATCAAAATCCTGCGCGATCGCTCCCCGGAAAATATCGACCGCTTCTTCCGACATCATCAAACTCGCCCCCTCACCCCCCTAGAACAAGTGGATGGCCTCCGCCTGCTGGAAATGCAGCGGCACAGCTTGCTGATGTACACCAGTTGCGGTTGGTTCTTTGAAGAACTCTCCCGTCCGGAAGGGGTGCAAATTCTCCGTTATGCCGCCCGGGCGATCGAACTCGCCGGAGATGTCGCCGGAGTCCAACTCGAACGAGAATTTATCGCTCGTCTTGCCCTAGCGCCCAGTAACGTCGATTCTTTTAAAGATGGGGCCGGGGTTTATCGCGATCTGGTCCAAACCGATCAAATTAGCTTAGAGCAAGTCGCCGCCCATTACGCCATCAGCGGACTCTTTACCAGCTATGCCCCCCAACATCGGGTGTACTGCTATGAAGCTTACCAACGGGATTATCAGTTGCAACGCATGGGGCCCCTGACTCTGGGAGTCGGACAACTTCAACTGGTTTCGGAAATCACCCGAGAAAGTGTCGATTTAGTCTTTGCTGTACTCCATCTCGGCGGGTGGGATTTCCATTGCAGCATTCAACCCTTCACCGGACGACGGGCCTACACTCAGATGAAAGAGCATCTGTTCGGTGTCTTGCAAGAGGCCAGTGCTGCCCATGCTATTCTGGCGATGAATGAGCATTTTGATGGGAAATCCTACAATTTGCGCGACCTGTTTGCCGAGGAACGTCATCGGATCATGCGCCTGTTAAGTCAAGAAACCTTGATGCGTCTCGACCAACTTTACAGCCAAGTGTATCGGGATAATTATGGGATCATGATGGGGTTCCATCGGGATGAACTGCTGGTCCCGAAAGAGTTACAGGTGGCCGCCGAGATTGCCTTGGGCCATCGCTGTATGCAGTCCGTTCTGGGTTTAGAACAGGAACTGGGGATGGCCCAGGGTGATGGACAGGTGATGTCTGGGCATTTAGGGGAGTTAGAAGCGATCGCCACGGAAGCCGAACATACCCGTTGCCATCTCTATCTACCCGAGGCCAAAGTCATTTTAGAACGGTCCATCCTGCGATCGCTCTGGGACCTCCTCCACGAAGTCCAAACGGAACTGCTAGAGGCCGATATTCATCGCTTAGAACGCCTGATTGCCGTCGGTCAACGACTCAATCTCGGCTTGTCCTTAGAACACTCCCAAGAGCTTTATTTCTGTTGGCTCACCGGACAACTCGATCTCCACGGTTTCACCTCCGTTGATACTACTATTGCCTCGGGTTCTGCTGAATCCTTCGCCGTTTCTCCGGAAGATCCAGTCCAACTCCGTCGTCTTTTGTTATTGGGTCAAACCCTCCGGGTTCACGTTAGTCCCCAATTAGAACAACTTCGCTAATTGCCATCCCATCTAATCGCCTGCGCTCTCTATTCCAGGTAGCGCAGGCTATTTCTATTTCGGGGCAGCGGAACTCTATCTCGGCTCAATATACCTTTATCTGGGACTGATTCCACCTAAAATCCGGTCGGGTTACAAGGAGGCGAGACTACCTGGACAAAAATACTTCATTAGACAGATTGCAGCAGCCTCATGACACTCCATCACCCAGGGGAATTTTAAACCGGCATTTTCTATTTCACGCTACAGGAATAATATCTTTAGGGTGCATCCGATGTTTGAACAGTCTGCCCTCATCCCCCGGAGCCCCATTCTCCCTTTTTGGGAGAATGGGAGCCAGATTCAAAGTCCCTCTCCCACTCTGGGAGAGGGATTTAGGGTGAGGGCGGCGAGCATTGGGATGCTCCCTATCTTTACCCGTCAATTTGTTGACCCAGAGTTTAATCTTTGGAGTTTTTCAATCTATCTTTAGGTTCACCAAAGCCTCAACTTCCCTCACTTAAAAGTCTCACCCCCGACAGATGAATGTCCCAGATTTTCTAAGTACATTAGTCTTAGCAAGGAATTAAACGAGTCCAATCTGCCTTCAGTTTGAAACACTCTATCTAATTGAGGAGTCAATTGCGATCGCTGCTGGTGGAGGCCGATGTGACTTCACTCACAGCACCCACCCGATCACAAACACGAAACCGCAGTGAGTAACCTTAGCGACAATTCAGCAATTTTAGAAGATTCTGTTAATAGCAGCATAAGTCGTCAAGAAATTGAATCAAGTAAATGATGTTTTTAAAACTAGCTCTGGGATTGGTCTCTATATCTGTCGTTCAAATCGGACTAAGTGGGTTTACACCCGTATTCGCAGCTTCCGCTGAGGTTTCTAGCCCACATCAGGGCATGACAATGGATTGCTCTCAAGCGGATCAGTGTACATTAAGAGGGGCAAGCATGACAGAATGGGAAGCACCCACTAGCAAAAAAATTCCCGAACCGGGTATGGTCACTGCCATCATCCTATCCGGTCTGGGAATTGTCTCCTCGCAAAAAAGACGTTCTGCTCTCGCCGACAAGTAAATCCCAATGGGCGCACCTGAGTCTGAGTAGTCTGGACCGTCAAAGGGTTTTCCGGGTGCATCCCTTTCTTCAATCCGTTATCTTGGTGCATCCCCTTTTTCATCTTTCTGCCCTCTTGGAGACTCCCGCTATACTGGTACTCCAATTAGCGGCGAGAGTCAAGGAGGGGCTAGGTTTACGCTGCATAAAGATTGTTCTCCATGAATCGATTAATCGGTACATTACCGCCTTGGAGTTGTGTAATCCCGTGTAGTATTGCAATCTACTTCCGCGATCGGCAATTACGAACTGAAATCTGACAACTGAAGTCCGCATAACGGTTTTGCTCTGTTGAGCCGGACCTTTTCTGGGGTTAAGTTAGCTGATCCCAAGGGGAGACGCTGCGCGAACGACAATGTTAGAGGTCGGTACTATCTTAAAGACACTGGATTAACCCAATAAGCCTGTTTAATCTTTAAGTTTTAGTAGCTCCAGACTAGCTACGCATCCGTAGGTAAGAACTTGAA
>NZ_JAFLQW010000208.1 GCF_017313335.1 Phormidium pseudopriestleyi FRX01
ACTTCGCCAAATTACGGTGGCAAATTGCGAGCGAAAATCGGCAATGAAGGTCCAGAGGCGACGGATGGCAGCAGGAGTTAAAGCAACCCAATCGGCGATCGCAATGGTTTGTGAGCTTCCTTCCCGGCGTTGAGTATAGATAATATACCCTTGCCAGTCATCCGGTTCACCGATTAAATCCGCATAGAGGGTCTCTTCTGAGGTCGGTTTAAAGATGTTCTCCCAGCTTCCGGGGTGGCGATCGAGATTGCCATTACAGGTAACTGCCTGTTGATGATACAGTGCTGCAAATGTCTCGGATAATATCGGTTCGACGGGGTGCATCCCCAGGGTGCGATCGCGCATCTGAATGCTATGAATGGGGAGTTGCCACTTACACAGACTTCCCGCCTGTTCATACCCTACTTTTCGATAAACCACCTGAGTCGCAGGATAAAGAACCGAAAGCGGGATCTGATTATTATAGAGTTCTTGGAGGGTATGTCTGAGCAGTTCGTCTGCCACTCCAGTCCCGCGATGTTCGGGAGCAACTCCCACGGCAGCAATTCCGGCCATTCTAACTGGATTGCCACCCCACCATTGTGCCATTGGATACAGTCCTAATCCCCCGATAATTTGGTTGTCTTGCCAAATCGCACGGTAGTTTTTGATACCAAGGCGATCGCGAAACAGTTCCCACCCCGTAAAATTAAAGCTATGGCAAAGCATTAACCCGAGGTTTTCTGCCTCTTTCCCATTGGAAACGGGTCCAAATTTTCGCTGATGTTGCATTATAACTCTCGATTATAGATCAGTTCAGATAAGTCATTCAGTGATTGTTAGGGTTTTAGCTAAAACCTCAAATCAGAATAAATCAAGAGGGGATTAAGTAGGGTTTACCGAACTTGATCCCCTCTTGATTTTTTCTTTGCAAGAAATAATTTTAGTAAAACCTAAAGACAATCAAGATAACCAATTGCAGGAATAGCGTAAACCTCCGGTAATCTTCCGGCAGTGACTCCTCCAAATCCTCAAGTTGAAATTTTAGCGGATCTCTTACCTGTTAAAGCATTGAAATCTTAATGTGATTTAGAAAACTCCTCCCTGAAAATTTTAACTCTTCCCTGGACTCTTACCCAAAGATTGGTACGGTTAATACGACTACCCATCCTATACAGAGTCACGTTAAGTTTTGAGCGTAGGCAATCAACGAGGTGAAAATCCTTGCTATACGTGGTTTTCACGAAATAGCAATTGTTTCACCCTGACTGACTGGCGCTTAAACCTCGCACAATTATTCCGGTTTAAGCCTAAAAGTCTACCTAAAGATAGATGCGTTAACTGCTTTTTTCCGGTTCATTACTTATTAAATTCAACTGCATTTACCAATCAGGAGAGAAATATGCGAATTGCTCAAGTTTCACCCTTAGCAGAACGAGTTCCCCCACCGGGTTATGGGGGTATCGAATTAGTCGTTAGCCATATCACCGATGAATTAGTCCGTCGGGGTCATGATGTTACCTTATTTGCGTCTGGAGATTCCCAAACTTTAGCCAAATTGGAATCTGTGGTTCCGCGAGCTTTACGTCTGGACCCCACGGTGAAAGAGCCTGCGGTGTATGATATGCTGCAACTCAACCGAATTTATGAAATGGCTTCGGAGTTTGATATTATCCACTTTCATAATGGATACTCGGTATTGCCTTTGGCGGAACTGATGAAAAGCTCTGTGGTGCATACTCTCCATGGGAACTTTAGCGCTGACAGCCGCAAATTGTATCAAAAGTATGGCAACCAGGGTTATGTCAGTATCACCCACGCGCAACGAGAAGGTGGACCCGAGCTGAATTATCTGGAGACAGTTTATAATGGCATTGATATTGAAGCCTATCCTTTCTTTCCCAAACCCCAGAACCCGCCTTATTTGGCATTTTTAGGCAGAATTTCCCCTGAGAAAGGGATTCATCATGCGATCGCGATCGCCAAAGCAACTGGCTGGCATTTGAAAATAGCTGGTAAAGTCGATCCCGTAGACCAAAAATTCTACGAAAATGAAATTAAGCCCCAAATCGATGGCACTCAAATAGAATATTTAGGTGAAACCAACCACCAACAAAAGGTAGAAGTGATTGGAAATGCAGTAGCAACCCTGTTCCCGATTACCTGGAGAGAACCTTTTGGCTTGGTGATGATTGAATCCATGTGTACAGGAACCCCACTCATTGCCATGAATCTGGGTTCCGTTCCCGAAGTCATTGCTGATGGTAAAACCGGCATTGTTTGTAACAGCATCGAAGAAATGATTGCCGCGATTCCTGCTGTCATGAAACTCGATCGCCAAGCTTGTCGCGATCGCGTCGTTAGCCAGTTTAGCATTGCTAAAATGGTTGATGGATACGAAGCTGCTTACCGCCTTGCACTCTCGAAAACCATTCAGCAAAATGGTCATCTCAATGATAAATTGACAGTCATTGCCTAAAATCTTTTCGACCAAATAGGAGGTGTATTTAACATGAAAGTCAGCAATCAATGTCCTTGTTGTAATGGCTCTTTATTACACCATATCCGCCAAGGCGGTTCTTACTGGTTTTGTTCAAACTGTTGGCAAGAAATGCCCAATAATTCATTGCCAGACAAACTTATAACCTCAACTTCTAAAAATAAGGTGACCTAACTTCTGACTACATCCCCCGTTTAAGTTCAATTTTGTTTTTCTAAACCACTGCCGAGGATGGAGCTTTTCTAAGCTCTATCCTCGGCTTTTAAAATGATTTAGCAGTCGTCCGGTTTCCTACAGTTTCGCAATTATGAGGTGTAGATATAGCAATCCTAAATGATTTGTAACAAAACTAGCGAACAAGATGCTCGCACTCCTGAACGCTAGGAGTTCCGCCTGAGTTTGGGAACCGCTATATAACTGTATTAAAAGCGCTATCAAGTCCGGTGATTAGCATTGCATAAAGCCGAGATAAATATCATCCCTCATCCTCACTTCTGACCCGGAATCCTTGGCGAATGGGTCGATTGTCGGGGGGTTGCACTTGAAAGGTGACCCGATCGCTCAAGTCTCCACTTTTAACTTCTAAAGTCCATTCCCCTACCTCCATCGGCCAAAATAAAGCATGATTCGCCTCAGTATTCAGTTGTTTTTTCCCCGATGGACCGATTAACCACCATTCTAGCGGAGTCTCCGGTGCAACGGCTAACTTAAACTGAATGCGCGGTGTAGAGTCACTGGAATTTAAGATAAAATAATCATTGTTTTCAGGAAAGGCAATTTTTAGCACAGCGCCAGACACTTGAGGTTGACTTTGCCTTGCCAACCAGCTATTATACTCCTGAGATAACTCAAATTCCGACTCCCGATTATACGCATTCAACTGTTCCGGGGCTAAATATTCCAGGACCACCGAGGGACAATCTGCCGTGGGTTTTAATCCCGTTACGGCACATATAGGATACTGAACTAGATGTTCCGGAGTCGGCAAAGCAGCCGGTTCGCGGGTTTGATGGAGATGTAACATAATGCGATTCCACAAGGGGGCTGCACCCGTGACGCCTGATACTTTTCTCATGCGATCGCCACTAAAATTCCCCACCCAAGTCGCTACCGTATAATCCACCGTATATCCCACCGTCCATGTATCTCGATAATCGGAAGAAGTCCCCGTTTTCACCGCTGCTGGAAAGGGTAAACTGAGGACCGACTCCACCCCAAACGCCTGCGATCGGGCATAGCGATCGCTCAACATATCCCCAATCAGCGCCCAATAGGAGGACTCCGGGAGCGGATGTGCTAACGAAGCGGGGAGGCGACTGCCTGCCATCACCGATAACGGAATCAAATCACCATTTCGGGCGATCGCCACATAAGCCCGCGCCAACTCCCATAAACTCACTTCCCCACTCCCCAAGGCTAACCCTAACCCATAATATTCGGGTGACTTCGTGAGATGCTCAAACCCCAGTTGATGTAGTCGCCCCAAAAACCGCTCTACCCCCACCTGTTCCAACACCCGCACCGTTGGCACATTCAGGGAATTCGCCAAAGCCGCCCGCACCCTCACGGGTCCTAAAAACTTTTCATTATAATCCACCGGACTATACAACTGTGACCCGGGTATGGCATAATGAGTGGGAACATCTGCTAAAATCTGGTTCGGGGCGATCGCGCCAATTTCTAAGGCAAACTCATACAAAAACGGTTTAAGCGCCGAACCCGGTTGGCGTAACGCCTGCACCCCATCATTCCGCCCCTGTTGCGCGTCGGCGAAGTAATTGGGAGAACCGACATAAGCCAACACTTCCCCGGTATGATTGTCAATTACTAACGCTGCCGCATGATTCACCTGATGAGCCGCCAGGGAACGGACAACTTCCTGAACCTGGGTTTGCACAAACTGCTGCAACGGGCGATCCAGGGTGGTTTGTACCGTGGAAACCCCGTCCGGCAAGCGATTAGCGAGCCAAAATAGGAAGTGAGGGGCGGCGATAATGCCGCGATCGGGCAATAACACCTGAATTTCTTCTTGTTCCGCCCGATTTGCTTCCTGTGGGGTAATATAACCATCAGCGATCATGCGATCGAGAACATACCGCTGCCGCTTTTTCAGCGATCGCCAATTAGAATAGGGATTATAATAGTTCGGTGCATTGGGAATCGCGGCTAGAATACTTGCATGAGCCAGATTCAGTTCCGAAGCCGGTAGTCCGAAATAAGTCCGCGCCGCCGCTTCTACACCATATATATTTCCCCCCATTGGCAGACGGTTAATATAAGCCTGGAGAATTTCATCCCGGTTCATCCCCGCAAACAATCGCCAAGACAGCCAAACTTCACCGAGTTTATGGGGCAAAGTGCGAGGTGCCGGTTCCAACATTCGCGCCAATTGCATCGTAATCGTGGATGCGCCGGAAACGAGCGATCGCGCTTGTACCGCTTCCAGAACCGCCCGGGCGACGGCTTGTAAATCTACCGCACCATGCTGATAATAGCGCTGATCCTCTGCCGCGATTATCGCCTGGAGAAACGATTCAGAAACCTGATCAATTGGCACCACAGCGGTATGATCTTGGTCCCGAGTGAGCAGAGTACCCAGAGGGAGTCCATTGCGATCGCTAAAGGCGATCGCTTGTTCACTTTGGGCAATATCTTCAGCGCGGATCGGCGCTAAATAAGGCAACATCCGGACAGTTGCCCCCAGCAACCCCATCGCGAGTAAAATTTTCAGAGAACCCCGCAATTTGGGATGTCGCCTCAACCCCAATTGCTGAACGAATAAGCCGATTTCGGAAATTTTGCTCATGGTTTTATTCTCGGTTACGGCAACATGGAAAATCATCCCCCCAGTCAGGTAATTTCTAACCCTCTTGGGCTTTTTCCCCTCAGCAGGAAGAGTCTGTCTTTATTCTAGGACGCCGGTACAGTAGTGGGGAGAAAACCCGGGTTTTTTGTATCGAATACTCTTGGGATGTTTTCGGGCTGATTTGAGGTTTCGCGATCGATCCAATGCTACCCCCAGGGCGTCTTCGGAGGCTGATTGGCAGTTGTTCGCTATTGTCAAGGGTCTGGGGTGATAAAATGGGCCTAAATGTAGGTCGCAGGACAAAGGAACGTGATCCGCGATCGCCACCCAATCCAGATTTATTCACTCTCGAAGCGATTCCGTGAGGGATAATAAAGAAAAA
>NZ_JAFLQW010000345.1 GCF_017313335.1 Phormidium pseudopriestleyi FRX01
ATAAAGAAGTAAGCCAAATTGCATCATCTCTTTTCTTTTAGGGATAGTTGTTTTGATGGTCTAGAGGGATACTTGAATGTCCCGCTGTCGCCCTTTGGGGTAGGCAGGAATCCCCCGGCTTTAGACGTGGTACGGTTCAAGCCGCCTGATGAATGGTAACCTGTTGAGGGGGTGCCTTCACCTCCAAGGGTAGGACAATCTCAAACACCGACCCTTGCCCCAGTTCGCTTTCCACAGCGATCGCCCCTCCCATCATCTCGCAAAATTTTTTAACCAACGCTAAACCCAATCCCGTCCCGCCATACTTGCGCGTGGTAGAATCATCCCCCTGCACAAAGGGTTGAAATAGGTGGGCAAGCTGTTCAGCACTCATGCCAATTCCCGTATCCCGGACCCGAAACAGAATCCAGGGCGTTTCGGTTTGGGGCACAGGAGTAGAATTCAGCGTGACCTGTTCCCCGGTATTTTCTGCCTGATTTTTAATCATAACCTCTAAAATAATTTTGCCCTTTTCTGTAAATTTAGCGGCATTACTCAGCAGGTTTAAGAGGATTTGTCGGACCTTGGTGAGATCTGCCGTCATCATCCCCATGTTTTCGGGATAATCCACCTGCATCCTGTTGCCATTGGCTAATATCAACGGTTCCAGGGTGGTAACCACCTCCTGAATCAACTGGTGCACATCGAAGGCATCCAGACAGAGATCCATTTTGCCCGCTTCAATTTTAGAAATATCTAAAATGTCACTGACGATCGCCAAGAGATTTTTTCCAGCGATGTTAATTTTTTGGAGGTCACTGATCAACTGTTCATCGGCGATAATCTCCTCCACCTCTTCTTGCAGCAGTTCGCTATAACCCACGATCGCATTCAGTGGCGTTCGCAATTCGTGGCTCATATTGGCGAGAAAGGTGCTTTTCGCCCGACTCGCCGCTTGTGCGGCATAAACCGCTGCCTCTAATTCTGAACTGTGCTGTTCCACCTGCCGAGAACGCACTTCTAAGCCTTTGAGTAAACAGTTTACCTGTTGTGCCATTGTATTCAGGGTGTTCGAGAGCACCCCAATTTCATCTCCAGACACCAGAGTCGATCGCGCGGTTAAATCCCCGGAGGCTAACCGTTGCGCGGTTTGAGTCACCCCCTTTAATGCCCGAGTAATTTGGGAAATGACAAAAAAGGCTACTGCCATTGAGACGATGCTCAATAGTAGTAGCATGAGCAATAAATATTGACTGCGTTGCGCTGCCGCCATCACCGCATTGCACCATTGCAACATTTCATCCTGGGGTGTAGACAGTTGCTCAACCCGGGATATTAAGGCGGTGATATTCCTCTTAATTTCCGCCGCAGTTAGCCACTCTAAGGCCAAAGCAACCCAGGCGATCGCCACTAAAGCGCTAAATAAGCTCATCAGTTTGGCATTGATGCCCCAGCGAAATCCCCGTTGAGAGAGTCCTGCGGCCCAAGGATAGCGGGATAGAAAGGGGTCTGGTGCGATCGCCACCTTGGAGTTCCAAATTTCAGTGATCGCCCCATCGGGCTTAATTTGGCCAATGCGGACGGTGTTCCACAGATGCTGGGTTTTGGCATCTAGCTTGACTAACCCTTTTGGAGTGACCAATTCTATATTTTTAGCCGCCTTCTTCACTTTCGCCACTTGGGTAGACTGGGCTTTTTCCACGGCTTTTTTCCACAAATAGACCCCGAGATACCCCGAGGCGATCGGGTCGGAAGTGACGCGATCGCTGCCATACTTTGCTTTATAGGCCCTCACGAATTTCTGATTTTCTAGGGTATCGATGCTTTGAAAATAATTCCACGCCACCAGATGTCCGGAGATCCAGTCCGCCCCTATTTCCCGAACCTCCGCCTCGGCAACACTCACGGACATCACCAGCAAGTCATCCGGGCTCAACCCCGCTTGCTTTAACTCTCGGAAAAATGCCACATTGGTATCGCCATTGAGAGTATTGAATACCGCATCCGGTTGCACTGAAAGAATATGGGCGATCGCCGTACTCACCTCCCGCGAACCCAGGGAAATGTATTCTTCCCCCGCTAAAACCGCTTCTTGGGCCACTAATTGCGCTTTAATAATTTGATTAGCCGTCCGGGGAAAAATATAATCTGACCCGAGTAAATAAATATGGCGAAAGCCCCGATCCAGTAAATATTGCACCGCCGGAACGATTTGCTGATTGGGTGCGGCCCCCGTATAGAAAATATTGGGGGACTGTTCTAATCCTTCATATTGCACCGGATAAAACAACAATCCATTTAATTCCTCCAAAATGGGGAGTACCGCCTTGCGTGAGGCAGAAGTCCAGCAGCCAAAGACTACCTCAACTTGATCCTGAGTGAGTAATTGTTTGGCTTTTTCAGCAAAGGTTTTTAAATTGCTTTCGCCATCGGCAATCACCGCTTCTAGGGGGCGGCCCAGCACCCCACCTGCAGCATTAATTTCTTCAATGGCTAACAAGGTGGCATCTTTGACTGATACTTCCTCGATCGACATCGTACCCGTTAAGGAATGTAACACCCCCACTTTAATCGGTTGATTGGGGGATTTGAGGCGATCAGGCACTGGAAAAATCCGCTCATACATAGGGTATTGAGTAAAATTCGCGAGGGGTGGTTAGAGTCTAGTGATAAGTCAGAACCCAACAGCAACTGTTTGTCATCAGCACAATGCAACCGAGGGGCGATCGCCGTTCAGGGATAACTGGGGACCTCTCAACTTGGCATCGATGCTTTCAGCTTACTTCAAGGGCAAACTAAAGCCGACTGGCCATATCATCTCGGATCAAATCGCCGATCACTCCTGATTCTCAAACTGTACAGTAGGCTACCGAAATCCACCGCCCTCCAGTATTGCCAACAGGCAGGGGAGTGCTGGAGATGATGGTAACGTTACTCCTCTAATCTAGCAGAAATCGATATCACCAATAAAACCCGTCTTCTGGACCCAGGGAAAACTCGTCAAAATCCCGGGAAAGCGCCTATAGTAGTTATCTGCTGCTAATTTTTATCCCAGAGGTTATTCATGTCCCGGTTTCGCTTTTTTTCATTGACTTTAGCCGGCTGTTTGATATTCTGTTTTGGACTGTTCGGTTGTACCAGTCCCAATGGCACGAGTGCCAATCCCCAACTCGAAGCACAAGTCTTGGAGATTATTCGGAATAATCCCCAAGTCATTATTGAATCGGTACAAGCCTATCAGGAGACCCAACAAAATGATGTTCAGCAAGCAAGGCAGGCTTTCTTACAGCAGATGAGTACCACCCCGGGCGCAATTATCGGGAATTCTCCCGTTAAAGGTTCTCCCGAGAAAAATATCGTGATTGTCGAATTTTCCGACTTTCAATGTCCGTTTTGTGCCCAAGCTCATGAAACGGTGAATCAGTTTATGGCTAAACATCAGTCTGAGGTCACTTTGACCTACAAGCATCTGCCCTTAGCTCAGATTCATCCCCAAGCAGTTCCGGCAGCTCAAGCGGCTTGGGCGGCTGGACAACAAGGGAAATTCTGGGAATATCATGATGCATTATTCAAACAGCAAGAACAGTTGGGAGAACCGTTATATGGGACGATCGCCCAAACGTTAAATTTAGATTTGGAGAAATTTAACAGCGATCGCCAGAGTGAAACGGCGATCGCTGCTATTGAGGAAGACCTCATTCTCGCCCGCAAGTTAGGCATTAATGGAACCCCCTTCTTTTTTATGAATGAAGAACCGTTCTCCGGAGCCGTAGAATTGTCGGAAATGGAAACAATTTTAGCTCGAATTAAAAGTGCCGAAAAATAAATTATTCCCCAATCTCATGACGATTCCCATCAGCTTGCTCCCCGATTAAGACAACAATAATCCAGGTCGTTTGCCAAATTCACTCGAAATCCGCACGACCTAGAACAAAATAAATCGGCAGACTGTCTTTAATACTTTTTGGCAGAAAATCCTCTGTCAAATCACTTGTGACTCTCCATCAAATCTCCCGAACTGTCCGATTAAAGGTCACTGAATGTATCGCCTCCCCTCTCCCGCTTTGGGCCGCCGACGAGAAAGGGGTGAGGGTCCATTCGCAAACCCATTTAGGTTCGCTATAGTTGATGAACCAAGGGGGAAGAACAAAACAATCCCAACCCTTTTCTAGGTGGCGTTCTAATCAGGCATGAAAGGAGTTTTTTAGGGGCAGCAGGATGGGAGTATCACCCCCCTCAAACATGGATAAAAGATATCCCGAAGAGCGCCTTGCATCCCGCTTAAACGGGTCAGTTCAGGAAAAGCGCCTCCCCGGGCGATCGCCTAGGGGTTAGGGTTTGCCCTCCAAAAATGCCGAAGTCCTGAGCAGTTCTCTAGGGCCATCACATCCCCGAAGCTGTACTAAAAAGTCCAATCCCTGTCGGATATCAACGTTTGGGGTAGTTTTTTCGCTATAATCCCATAACTTGAATTCTCTGTGGAGACTGGGTTAAAAGCTGCATCCTACTGAATCGAAACCTGTCAATTATAATTGGAGATAATTCTCCAGTTTCCCAAAAATGGACGGTGCGATCGCCGTTCTTGTCACCTGGAAAACCTGTAAACTGGCCATTTATTCAGATCAATCCACCCCCTAAAGTTGAACAGTTCCTGCTTCAACAGTTGGAATTGAGCGTTGATCCCATCAACTCAAGTCTTTTAAGGTCGAGTGTTGGCGATCGCAATGCATCACCCCATCCACTCCCTCTCGGTATCAGGAACCCCAAGGGAATACCGCTCTTGTCTGGGTCCAGTTATTTTGGCAGACTGGAGAAAAGGCGATCGGTCGGTTTAACCTAAACTGCGATTATTTCCCCCAATCCTTCCTCCTTGAACTCAATTTCAGCCGAGGATTCCACTCTTTGTACCCCTATTCAGACCTCAGACAGCATAACTTATGACCAGTGGCGCTTTACCCAATGGGCAGCAGCCAGATTCCCCCAATCTGGACGGGCAGTCCACCCCCCTTTATAAAAATGAAGAAATTATTTATAGTTATTTCCTAAACTTGGTGACCACGAATTCTCCGGAAATCGTCACCATCGAGTTTAAAACTTTATTCATTGAATTTGTAAATACCGATAAAAACACCGATGCTTGGAATGTCCTATTTCGGATTATTTATGCTGAAGATGAAGACAAATTTCATAAAATCCTCAATCGCTGTTGCTACATCCTGGTCAATAATTGGCAATCGACTCGTAACAATGCCGCCATTCAAGACTTGATCCAAATGTTTCAGGACAAAACGATTGGTTCCTATACGGCTTCTATGAGTTTGCACCGACTCCGAACCTGGTTAACTAATTTTTCCAAGAGTGAAGATTATAAAGCCCTGGAACTTTTTGCCTCGCAGAGCGAAGATGGTCCTTGGAGTCATCGCTATTCGAGTTACTTATTAGCTCATCAATCCGTCTTTGGAAAATCCAAAGAACAAAAAGAGGCCGCCCAAGCCCTCTCCCGCCAACTCAAAGAACGGTTTAAGTTTGACCTCGCCATGTACACGGCACGGTCCCAATCTCAAATCGGGCTTCCGGGAGTCACGAACAAAAACCCGACGGGTTTGGGCAATGATGTCCTCCGATTGATTAAAACTGTAGTCGCTAAACGAGGACCTTATAATTATGTCAATTTGGCTAATATTTTTATCAAGCAAACTCAAGAGGGTACTTATAAATCTTTTAAAATCGCCCTTAAAAAGTATTTAATATTCTCCGTAGAACATCAGACCTTTGTTGATACAATTAACAATAAACTCTCAAGTAAACTATTGGAGCTTGGCAAGAATCATGATGAGGAAATCCTCACTCCTGTCTTGCTCAAAAACACTTGTAAAAAAACCATTGACTTTTTAACCACTGAAAACGGTAAAGACCCTTCCTTGCTGTTTATTCTGTTATTGGCAAACGGGAATCCCATGACCTTAGCGATTGTCCTGTTGAAGCTGGTTTTAATCTGTAAATCCTGTTCCCCTCACTTAGAAGCCTGTTTAGCCAATTTAATCCGCTACTATGAGGAACAGTCTCAAAATGAATGCAAGTGGCTGATCAACTTTTTAGAAGTTGTGCGAATTACATTCGCCATTTATGCTGACAACGTGGAATACAACGTAGTGAGATGGGATGGAGACTCCGCCACCGGCTTCTCCGATAGTGAGAACGGAAGCTACCGGATTTTTTCCTCGGTGAAGCGCCAGATACCGGAATCAGAGGATGAAGGATAAAGCCCACTCCAGTGGGAAAAGCGTTACACTTTGGCGATAATACCTTGATGATTTGATATTCATGCTTTCATCCGAAACCCAAAGACCCAATCCACCCTCACCCGTTGCCACCACTGCCCTGGATGTGGGCGGCATGAAATGTGCCGGTTGCGTCCAAGCGGTAGAACGCCAACTCACACAACAACCCGGGGTCATTTCCGCCCGGGTTAATTTGGTCACGGAAGTGGCCGCAGTGGAGTATGAACCGGACAAAATCGACCCAGAACAACTGGCCCAAAAGTTGAGTGCATCGGGATTCCCCACGGAACTGCGTTGTACCACCCCCGATGGACAAGGGGCGATCGCCCAAACCAATCGCCACCGCCAATCCATTCGCGCCGCCATCTGGAATCTGGCGATCGCCACCCTATTAATCCTCCTCTCCGGTCTCGGTCACCTCGGCCAACTCGGATTCCTCAACCAGATCGGATTCCATTGGGCCTTAGCAACTGCCGCCCTCGCCATTCCAGGCCGTCCCATCCTCATCGAAGGGGCCCGCGCCTTATGGCGCAACAGCCCCAACATGAATACCTTAGTCGGATTAGGCGCACTCAGTGCCTATCTCGCCAGTTGCATCGCCGGACTGTTTCCCCAACTCAAATGGGAATGCTTTTTCGATGAACCCGTCATGCTACTCGGGTTCATCCTCCTCGGTCGCACCTTAGAACAACTGGCAAGGCATCGCGCTGCGGCATCCTTACAAGCACTCATCTCCCTCAAACCCGCGATCGCCCGCTTAATCACCACCCCCACCTCTGCTGCCACCGATTCCGACTCCCCTCCCTTCATCCTGGAAATCAGCGCTGATCGCGTCAAAGTCGGCGAATTAGTCCAAGTCCTCCCCGGCGAAAAAATCCCCGTAGATGGAGAAATCATCTCCGGCAGTACCACCATCGATGAGTCCATGTTGACCGGCGAATCCCTCCCGGTCCTCAAACAAACCGGCGATCCCGTCGTTGGGGGAACTCTGAATCAGTCCGGCGTCATCGCCATCCGCGCCACCCGCATCGGTGGAGAAACCACCCTCGCTCAAATTGTCGCCCTCGTAGAAGAGGCCCAAACCCGCAAAGCACCGATTCAACACCTCGCAGATACCGTCGCCGGATACTTTACCTACGGAGTCATCACGATCGCCACGATTACCTTTGCATTCTGGTACTTAATTGGCACTCACCTCTTCCCCCAAGTCTTACAACCGGCGATGCAGTTGACCCCCCTCTTACATCAGGGATCTCACCTCCATTCCCTGATGGAACCGACTTCCCCCTTGTTACTCAGTTTGAAACTGGCGATCGCCGTCTTAGTGATTGCTTGTCCCTGTTCCCTAGGACTTGCCACCCCCACCGCCCTCCTCGTCGGAACCAGCATGGGTGCAGAACGGGGATTACTGATTCGTGGGGGAGACATTCTCGAAGGCGTCGCCCAAATTGATACCGTTATTTTTGATAAAACGGGCACTCTGACCAAGGGTGAACCGGAAGTTACCGATTGTCTCTGCATTGACAATGTTGATGCCGCAGAACTTCTCCAACTCGCCGCCACGGTGGAAAGCGGGACCAATCATCCCCTCGCCAAGGCCATTTTAATCGAGTCCAAAACCCGGAATCTCCCCCTCCTGCGTGGCGACTGCTTTCAGACGGAACCGGGATGTGGGGTTTCGGCAACGGTGGAGAATGCTTTCGTCATTTTGGGAACCGAGGACTGGTTTAGGCAACAGGGGATAGAGATTTCCCCAGACTGGAGTTCCCGGACCCGAGAACTGGCCGAAGCGGGTAAAACGGTGGTGTTAGTAGGGAAAGGGGGGGAATTAATTGGGTGCATTGCCGTGCGCGATCGCCGGCGAGAGGATGCTCAATCCACCCTGGATGCTTGTCGGGAGATGGGATTACGGGTGATGATGCTGACCGGCGATCGCCCAGAAGTGGCCCAGGCGATCGGGCAATCCCTCGGACTCAACCCCACCGATATCCTCGCCGGAGTCTCCCCTGCAGGTAAAGCGGAGGCGATCGCTCACCTGCAATCCCAGGGTCAGTGCGTTGCAATGGTCGGAGATGGCATCAATGATGCCCCTGCCTTAGCTCAAGCGGATATTGGCATCAGTTTAAATGCCGCCACCGACGTGGCCGTAGAAACCGCAGGCATCGTCCTCATGCGGGATTCTCTGCTGGATGTGGTCAGTTCTATCCAACTGAGTCGCGCCACCTTTCGCAAAATTCGTCAAAACTTATTTTGGGCTTTCGCTTACAATATCCTAGGCATTCCCGTCGCTGCCGGTCTGCTACTGCCCTTGTGGGGAATCTTATTAAATCCCGCCACTGCTGGTGCATTCATGGCGTTTAGTTCCGTTAGCGTCGTCACCAATTCCCTGCTGTTGCGGCGCACTCATTCAGAAAGAGGGTTTGGAAACCAAACCCCTACAGTCTTGACGGGACAATAAATAG
>NZ_JAFLQW010000181.1 GCF_017313335.1 Phormidium pseudopriestleyi FRX01
CGGATTTTGATTTTGCGGTGTTCCCCATTCGCAATCCGAGTTAGGGCAGACATTGGCTCACCTTGAGAGCCTGTGGTCAAAATTAGGACCTTTTCGTCCGGTAGGGAGCGAATGGCGTGTAGGGGTTGGAATAAACTGTCTTCGCACTTAATATATCCCAAATTCCGGGCATGGGCGATTACATTCAGCATCGATCGCCCAACAACTGCGACGGTCCGACCTTGTTTCTTGGCGATGTCCAGAATAATATTCAGTCGATGGACCGACGAGGCAAAGGTCGTGACTAAGATGCGACCCGCTGCCTGAGAAAAGACGCGATCGAGATTGGGATACACCGACCGTTCCGAAGGCGTATAGCCAGGGACTTCGGCGTTGGTGGAATCACTAATCAGACAGAGGACCCCTTTTTCTCCATATTCGGCTAACCGTTGCAGGTCAAAGTGTTCTCCATCCACGGGGGTATGGTCAATTTTGAAGTCGCCCGTATGGATCACTACGCCGACTGGGGTATTAATCGCTACGGTGAAGCTATCCGCCATTGAGTGGGTATTCCGGATATATTCGACGACAAAATATTTACCGAAACGGACGACATCCCGAGGACCCACGGTTCTGAGTTCCGTGCGATCGCTGACTCCGGCTTCTTCTAACTTGCCTTCCAGCAAGCTCATTGCCAACCGGGGACCATAAATCACCGGAATCTCAAACTGTTTTAAATGGAAGGCAATCCCACCAATATGGTCCTCGTGACCGTGGGTGACGACCATACCTTTGATTTTATGACAATTTTCCCGGAGGTAGGTCATGTCGGGGAGGACGATATTCACCCCATGCATCCCATCCGTGGGAAAAGCTAAACCGGCATCGACGAGGATGATTTCGTCATCAAACTCAAAGACGCAAGTATTTTTTCCGATTTCATGCAATCCACCCAAGGGAATAATTTTGAGGGTGGGTGCAGATCCATTAGAACTGGACCCATTTTTACTGATGGTTTTCTTTTCTTTGGCTAGTGTAATTGGGCTGTTAGTCATGTTTCTGTCTTCTCTTTTATGGTTGATTGGTTATCGAGAGTTGGTTTGTTTGTGATGAAACAAAGATGAGAATTTATAACCGATGACAAACAAGTGCATCGGTGTTTCTTTGGGTTAGAGTTACAGCAAATTAAGCTGCTGCATCACGATCTCTAATGCTTTTTTGACTTCATCCGATGCTTCGCACAGCGGGGGACGAGTTGATCCCACGTCCCACCCTTGAAGGGTTAAGGCCCACTTGAGGGGAATGGGATTGGTCGTGGTAAATAGGGCTTTGAATAAGGGTAAAAGCTTGAGGTGAAGCTGGGTTGCTTCTTGGGTTTTCCCGGTTTGGTATGCTTGAATCATGGATTGGAGGGTCTCTCCGACCAGATGCGAGGCGACGCTGACGACTCCGGCAGCCCCGATCGATAACAAAGGTAAGGTTAAAGAATCATCTCCAGAATAGATTTGAAATTCTGGTGGAGTCAGGCTTCTGACCAAGCTGGCTTGGTCTAAGCTGCCACTGGCTTCTTTAATTGCCACGATGTTAGGAATTTCGGCAAGACGGGCAACGGTTTCCGGAAGCAGGTTTTGGCCGGTGCGTCCGGGAATGTTATAGAGCATGATGGGGAAATCAGGGCAGCTTTGCGCGATCGCCTGAAAGTGCCGATATAACCCTTCTTGTGGGGGTTTGTTGTAATAGGGAACAACTTGCAGCGAGCCATCTAACCCTATATTAGCAGCTTTTTGCGTCGCAGCGATCGCCTCCTGGGTAGAATTCGATCCAGTTCCAGCAATTACTTTCCCTCGGCTACCTACGGCCTTTTTCACCACCTGAAATAATTCATACTCTTCATCCCAGGTTAGGGTCGGCGATTCTCCCGTCGTCCCACAAACGAGGACGGCATCCGTCCCATGTTCGACTAAATGAGCGGCCAGCTTTTCTGTAACACCATAGTTTACGCTACCGTCTGCATTAAACGGTGTAATCATGGCGGTGACAACTCGTCCGAAATTCACCACGTTCTCCTTAATTATTTATCGATTTTGTATTCAGGTTGTTGATCAATCGGGTCGCGATCGCGCTTTTTTAGAGAAGTCTTTCCCCAAACGAGTGAAACTCCGACCCTAGGTCAAACTGTCAAATGTGGACGCTAACAGATGGGACTCAATCCCACCTCTGTCATTCTTGATGCTGTTCCAACAGCATTGCCTCTTGTCATCCGGACCGACCGGATTGAGGAAGTCCTTCGAGGCGATCGCCGTTTCACAGGAACCATTAAACGCCCAGAGTGACCAAGGGGTATCAACTTGCAGATCTCCGGAACTTAGGCATTCTAAACTGAGACTGCCGCTGCTGGTCGAATCCAATTTCGAGCCACCAACAATTCAGCAATTTGCACCGCATTTAACGCGGCCCCCTTGCGAATTTGATCGCCACTCAGCCATAGTTCTAACCCATTCGGCCCAGAAATATCCTGCCGGATGCGACCCACCAACACTTCATCGAGACCCGTTGCTTCCATCGGCATCGGGAAATAATTTGCCTGCCAGTCTTCCACCAACTTAACTCCAGGAGCCGAAGCTAAAATTTCCCGAGCCTTCAATACACTGAAAGGCTTGGCAAATTCTAAGTTCAGCGCCTCCGAATGCGCTCGCAGCACGGGGACTCGCACACAAGTGGGACTAATTCTAATGTCATGATCCCCGAATATTTTGCGGGTCTCATTGACCATTTTCATTTCTTCCTCGCAGTACCCTTGGTCATTCAGGGCCGAATTATGCGGGAACAAATTAAAGGCTAAAGGATAAGGGAAAATATCTGTTTTCGGTGTCTGACCTTGCAAAATAGCCCTTGCTTGGTCTTTCATTTCTTCCATTGCCCTGGCACCGGCACCGCTGGCAGATTGGTAAGTTGCTACCACAATCCGCTGTACCGGCTGGACTTGATGCAGGGGCCATACCGCCACCGCCATCAAAATTGTCGTGCAATTGGGATTGGCAATAATGCCTTGATGGTGCGCTGCTGCCTCTGGGTTGACTTCCGGAACCACCAGGGGGACATTGGGATCCATGCGAAAGGCACTGGAGTTATCCACCACCACGGCACCTGCCGCGACAGCTTTGGAGGCCCAGGCTTTAGACGTGGAGCCACCGGCTGAAGCCAGGACCACATCTACGTTCTTAAATGAACTTTCTTCGACAACTTCCACGGGAATTTCTTCCCCTCGGAATGTCAAGGTTTTTCCGGCAGATCGCGGGGAAGCCAACAGCTTTAAATCGGACATCGGAAAGGCGCGAGAGTCCAGCAACTCTAACAACTCAGTCCCCACGGCACCCGTTGCGCCGAGAATGGCTACTTTATAAGATTTCGACAAATGAGATTCCTCCATGTAGGTTGAGATATGAGTCTTGAAGTAATAATAAATGCGATTCAAATACGTCTCAAATAGATATCGGCTGTTTTCCTTAGGGTATTCCAAAAAATAAATCATTCCTATTCAGTTTTTAAAGGAGTAGGGTGGGCATTGCCCACCTTCTGTTCGGTGGCTTCACCACCCTACAATTGCTATTTTATTTTTTGGAGTTTCCTTACATCAGTTTTTAAAGGGCCTGGGTCCTAGCCATTGCCTGGAAATTGACCGGCACATCTAGATCTTAAAGAGTCTCGCTTGGGATTGGGGGATATGAGTAAACCCCTACTTGAGCCGGAACAGATCGGATAGTTTATTTAAGGATAACAATGTATTTATTGCAGATTGGAAACAGAAAGTCAATAACAAATAGGCTTCAGTGAAATAACGGTTATCTTAATTATACTCATGATTGGCTGAAAATTTTTGAGATTCCTAGGAGATCGCACCCAGACCGGATCCTGGGGGGCTGAGGGGCTAGGCACTCCGGGTTATTCACGACCCAGGGGATTCTCTAATTTTACTCAGGGAAGGGCCGAACATCCACTCGAACCTTCAAGATAATCATGGGACTCGCTTCCTGGAGTCTGGGGCGGTGAGTGGGTAACCCTTCAAGACGGCGATCGCCCTAAAATATTCACCCCGTCAATTTTTTGTTAAAATTTTAGATTCTCCCTAAAAAATAGCTGCATAGCCCGTTGTGAAAGGGATAAACGCCCCTAGAGCAGTGGTTTTTTATGGAAAGGCGATCGCCCTTGACGCCCTGGATCGGCTAGGATCTATAGTTGCAGCAAAGATAGCCTTGGGCTTAACCGAGTTGCCCGATCCTGAGCGCGATGGCCGCACGACTTACCCCCTTGTCAGTGGGCCTGCCTGGGGCCGAGGTCCAGTCATCAGACCAGGAGGAATTCCCTTCTGCTCACCGGAATCAGGACGGTAAACTGCCCAAAAGACCAATCGAGAATTAACAGAATTTGTCGAAGAGAACGCCGATGAAAGTTACCCAGGAAAAGCTTCCCGCCAGCAAACTTGGTCTGGAAATTGAAGTGACCCCCGATATGTCTCAGAAAGCCTACGAACAGGTGATTCAGCAATTTAGCCGACAGGCTAGCATTCCTGGGTTTCGGAAAGGAAAAGTACCGCGCTCAGTTTTGGTACAGCGCATGGGAACTTCCAGGATAAAAGCCGCAGCAGTCGAGGATTTAATTCAAAATTGTCTGGAAAAAGTCGTCAAAGATGAAGAGATTCCTGCCTTGGGGAATTTTGAGTTAATCTCCTCCTTTGAGGAATTAGTCTCCCAGTACCAACCGGGAAAAACCCTGGTGTTTTCGGTTTCCGTTGATGTCCCCCCGGAAGTCACCCTAAGCGATTACACCGGACTAGCCATTAGAGCCGAAGAAATCAAATATGATCCGGCAGAAGTGGAGCAGTTTTTAGAGGAACGTCGTAAAGAGCAGGCAGCCTTAATTCCGGTAGAGGAAAGAGCCGCCCAAGCTGAGGATGTTGCCTTTGTCGATTATTTCGGAAAAATCATCAACGAAGAAGGTGGGGAACTGGAGCCGCTGCCCGGTGGAGAGGCCGAAAACTTTCAAATTGAACTCATTGAAGGCCGGTTTATCAAGGGCTTCGTTGAGGGAATTATTGGCTTGAAAGTAGGGGAAACGAAAGAGTTAAACGTTCCCTTTCCTGAAGATTATCCGAACGAGGATTTAGCTGGAAAGGAAGCGATTTTTACGATTACGGTGAAAGAACTCAAAGAAAAAGAGTTGCCGGAATTAGATGATGATTTCGCCCAAGCGGTGAGCGAGTATCAAACCCTGGCAGAACTGCGCGAGTCGTTGGAGAAGCAGTATCAGGAGAAAGCCGATCGCGAAACCAAAGCGAACAAACACGCTGCCTTGGTAGATGCGATCGAAAAAATTGTGGAAGTAGAAATTCCAGAAACCTTAATTGATCGCGAGCTAGATAATATCTTGCAGCAATCGATGATGCAGCTTGCCGATTATGGGATAGATGTTAAAAAGCTGTACACCAAGGAAACCGTGGCAGCACTGCGCCAGCAGTCCCAACCCGAGGCGATCGCCAACTTGCGGAAATCCTTCGCATTAAAAGAAGTGGCCGCTCGCGAGTCCCTGTCCGTCACCGCCGAGGAAATCACCGCTCGGATTGAGGAGCTCAAGGACCGCTTGCCAGAGGATGTCGATCGCGATCGCTTGAGTTCGGCCCTTGAATCAGAAATGCTCAAGGAAAAAGCTCTCGATTGGCTGGAAGAACGCGCGCGGATTGAGCTATTACCAGCCGGAACCCTAGAGGCAGAAGCCGCAGCCGCAGCAGCCGCAGCAGCCTCCGCCGAAGTCGAAGCCGAGGGGGAAGAAAGTGTCGGTGAAGTAGTCGAAGTCGAGGCAACCGACTCGCCGGAATAAACCCATTTGACCCAGGGTCGGCGACGAGATCCGAATTGCGATCGCCTGCCGCAAGTACCGGGAACCCCAGAAATCTCCACATCAATTCTGATGTGATTCTAAAGAAAAATCCAATTTGAGCATTTTTCTGGAAATTTCTGCCCGTCCTCGGTGCGCTGCGGCATAATATAGACAGAGCAAAACTATAATGGCGTAAAACCCCAAAAAATTTGCTAGATATCTACTCCCTCGAAAAGCTGACCCTGGCATGAACTCAGATCGGATGCTTATATCTCAAACTCCTTATTATCCAATCTCCGGCTCCGAGAGCCTAGAGATTGCCTCCACCAGCCAGAACGTTATCCCAATGGTGGTGGAACAATCCGGGATGGGGGAACGCGGGTTTGACCTTTATTCGCGCCTACTCCGGGAAAGAATCGTGTTTATGGGGACCCCAGTTGATGACAACGTTGCCGACCTAATCGTGGCGCAGATGCTCTTTTTAGATGCAGAAGACCCAGAAAAGGATATTCAGCTCTATATCAACTCCCCCGGTGGCTCAGTCACCGCAGGAATGGCGATTTACGATACCATGCAACAGATTCGCCCGGATGTAGCGACAATCTGTTATGGCTTGGCTGCCAGTATGGGAGCATTTTTGCTCACCGCAGGCGCAAAAGGCAAACGGATGTCACTCCCTTCTTCCCGGATTATGATTCACCAACCCCTCGGTGGCGCTCAGGGACAAGCGGTTGATATTGAGATCCAAGCTAAGGAAATTCTTTATCATAAACGTCAGTTAAATGAAATGCTGGCTTTTCATACCGGACAACCCCTAGAGCGAATTGAAGCCGACACAGATCGGGATTTCTTTATGTCGGCAGAAGAGTCCAGAGCTTATGGTCTAATTGACCAGGTTATTACCAAGCAGGGTCTTCCGAAATCGGGAGAGGCTGTTACCGCACAAAAGTAAGAGGCCGTCTATGTCTAAGTACGACTCCCATCTAAAATGTTCCTTTTGTGGCAAATCTCAGGAGCAAGTACGCAAATTAATCGCAGGTCCGGGAGTCTATATTTGCGATGAATGCGTGGACCTGTGCAATGAAATTTTAGATGAGGAGCTATTTGACTCCAATGCCGCAGCACCTCAACCCGTACCCCGGACGGAACAACCCCAAAAGCGGCGCACTAAAGCCGCAAATATCTCGCTGAATCAAATGCCTAAACCGCGCGAGATCAAAAAACATCTCGACGAGCACGTCATTGGTCAAGATGAAGCCAAAAAAGTGCTTGCCGTAGCGGTTTATAACCATTACAAGCGCCTGAGCTACACGCAAGCGAAGGCCAGCGGGAAAATTGGGAATGAGGAGCCAGTCGAACTGCAAAAGTCGAACATTCTGCTCATTGGGCCAACGGGTTGTGGAAAAACCCTCTTGGCTCAGACCTTAGCGGATGTTCTGGAGGTTCCCTTTGCCGTTGCAGATGCGACCACCTTAACCGAAGCGGGGTATGTCGGCGAAGATGTGGAAAATATCTTGTTGCGATTGCTCCAAGTCGCAGATCTCGACGTAGAAGAAGCCCAACGCGGCATCATCTATATTGATGAAATCGACAAAATCGCCCGCAAGAGTGAAAACCCATCGATTACCCGAGATGTCTCCGGTGAAGGGGTTCAACAAGCTCTGCTGAAGATGCTAGAAGGAACCGTCGCCAATGTCCCCCCGCAAGGAGGACGCAAACACCCCTATCAAGATTGCATCCAGATTGACACGAGCAATATTCTGTTTATCTGTGGTGGAGCCTTTGTGGGTCTGGAAAAGGTGGTTGAACAGCGCACGGGTAAAAAGTCAATGGGCTTTATTCAACCCGGAGATACTCCGTCGAAGGAAAAACGCACCGCAGATATTCTCAAGAATTTACAGCCGGATGATTTGGTGAAATTTGGGATGATTCCTGAGTTTATCGGTCGGATTCCGGTGCTGGCTGTGGTGGACCCCCTCGATGAAGATGCCCTCACGGAAATCTTGACTGAACCCAAGAACGCCCTGGTGAAGCAGTATCAAAAATTACTGCGGATGGATAATGTGAATCTGGAGTTCAAACCCGATGCAATTCGGGCGATCGCCCAGGAAGCATACCGCCGGAAAACAGGCGCCAGAGCACTGCGCGGGATTGTGGAGGAATTAATGCTCGATGTGATGTACGAGTTACCTTCCCGCAAGGATGTGACTCGCTGCACCATTACCCGAGAGATGGTCGAGAAACGCTCAACAGCGGAACTGATTGTCCATCCGTCCTCCCTACCTAAGCCAGAATCCGCTTAATGAAGAGAAGAAATGGTAATGAAGAGCGGGGGTGAAGAATGAATAAGAATAGCAACTTTTATTCTTGCGCCATTCAAACTTTGCCCTTGACCCTTCATCGGCTGATTTAATCATCTAAAACCTTAGCAGGATGCCCTACATTCACGTTCGCGGAGTCGAACACTATTACCAGTGGGTGGGAACCCAAGCTCATACCGGAGAAAAGCCAGTTTTGGTGTTTCTTCATGGTTGGGCGGGTTCGGCTCGCTACTGGGAAAGTACCGCATTGGCCCTGGCCGATCGCTTTGATTGTCTGCTCTACGATATGCGCGGGTTCGGGCGATCGCGCTTACCCCGAGAACCCCTAGCCTTAGACTACGAACTAGAAACCTACGCCGATGATTTGGCGTTATTTTTAGATGCATTAGGATTGCACCAAGTCTATCTGAATGCTCATTCGATGGGCGCTTCCGTGGCGACTCTGTTTCTCAACCGCTATGGCGATCGCGTCATCAAGGCAATCCTCACCTGTAGCGGCGTCTTTGAATACGACGAAAAAGCCTTCACTGCTTTCCATACCTGGGGAGGTCAAGTGGTCAAATATCGACCCTCTTGGCTGGCAAAAATTCCCTTGATGGATCGGGTATTTATGGCCAGATTTTTATATCGTCCGATCCCACCTGCCGCTAGACAGGCATTTTTAGAAGATTATCTGATGGCCGACTATGGGGCCGCCCTCAATACGATTTTTACCTCCGTCAGCAAGAAAGCAACCGAAGTAATGCCGGTTGAATTTGCTAAATTACAGGTGCCGGTTCTGTTGATTGCGGGAGAATACGATAAAATTATTCCCGCTCACATGGGACAGTACGCTGCCTCATTAAATCAGCAATTCATCCAGTTTATCCAAATGGCAAATACGGCCCATTTTCCCATGTTAGAAGATGCGCCAACCTATTTGAAACTGGTGGGAGAGTTTTTGGCAAGTGGCCCCGTTTTAGCGGAAGTTTAGAAGTTTTTAGTGTCCATAGCTAGAGAAACCGGGTTTCTTTTATCAATTTAGGTAATGAAGCAAAAGTTACCTTAGAAACCC